>CAYSWQ010000029.1:0-12407 GCA_964434885.1 uncultured Methanosarcinales archaeon
TCTGTATTATAAACCTCCTAAAGAAGTATGGGATGATCTAATTGTGCCTTAGTTTCGGGATGTGCCCCAGTTTCGGGATAATAGACCTATTCTTAACAAACAAAAACCTTATAAAGCAAATAATTTTTCAAAAAAAGATGGAAAAACGGGAAGTCTTAGGTTTAGTGGAAGAAGTTGTTATTTTTGGAAATAATCATTTTAAAAAGAAAGTTTTAGCAAGAATAGATACTGGTGCTACTAATAGTTCTGTTGATATGGGAATAGCTGGAGAATTACAACTAGGTCCAATTAAAAGAACTAAGTTGGTTAAATCTGCTAGTGGAAAAGGTAGAAGAGCAATTGTTCCAGTAAAAATAAAATTAGATGGTAAGATTATGGACGATGATTTTACAATTGCAGAAAGAGGCCACATGACTTATCCTGTTTTAATTGGACAAAATATTTTGAAAAAAGGCAATTTTTTGATTGATCCGAATAAATGATAGAAGAAGGGCCAAAGTTGAGGGGAGGAATAATTTCTTTAGGTAGTAAGAGCTCTTTGATGGTTATTGAAGCCATGAAAAAATATTTCTATCAAGTTGATGATATTCAAGTTAAAGATATTGAAGTTAGTTTAGGTAAAGAAGGGGGAGTTTTTTACCAGGGAGAACCTTTACCAAAATATGATTGTTTATTACTAAAAGGTTCTTTTCGTTATGCACATTTGTTAAGATCTGTGGCAAGTTTATTGGAAGATAAAACACCATATATGCCTTTAGCTTCTTCTGCTTTTACAATAGTCCATAATAAACTATTGACTCATTTGACATTACAACAACATAATATTGCCATGCCGAAAACTTACGTCTCTTCTACTATTGATGCAGCTAAAGATGTGTTGAAAAAAGTTAATTATCCAATTGTGATGAAGTTTCCAGAAGGAACACAAGGTAAAGGAGTGATGTTTGCTGATTCATTAAGTTCTGCTTCTTCAATGTTAGATGCTTTAGTTGCCTTAAGACAGCCCTTTATTATTCAGGAATTTATTGAAACTGGGGGCAAAGATATCCGGGCATTAGTAGTAGGAGATAAAGTAGTTTCTTCAATGGTTAGAACTGCTCAAAAAGATGAAAATCGTGCTAATATTCATGCCGGTGGTTCAGGAGAATATATTGAGTTAGATAGAAATGCTAGAAAATTAGCAATTAATACTGCCAAAGCATTAGGAACAGATATTTGTGGAGTTGATATTTTAGAAAGTCATATTGGTCCAATGGTTTTGGAAGCCAATATTTCTCCAGGATTGCAAGGGTTAAGTAAAGTTTCTAGAGTAGATGTTGCTGATGAGATTGCTAAGTATTTGTATAAAAGAACTGCTGAAGTAGTAGGGGTACATCAAGAAGTAAAGAAAAAAGAAACAATGAAAGATATTTTGGGAGAAACTAGTATTACTGGTTGTGAAGAAATTATTACTTCTTTAAGTTTTAGAGGAGAAAGAATTCTTTTACCTGAATTAGTTACTAAAATGACTAAGTTTGATGATGATAAAGAGTATATCATCAAAGCATGTAAAGGGAAGTTAGAAGTTTTAGAGTTTAAGATTGGATAATTTTTGGAAAATCTTATAATAAATTGCTATTTTTTTAATTAAATGAGTATTATTTCACAGGATTTGGAAGTAGAACTAAAACAAGTATATTCAAGAATGTCTAAATTAGATGATTTTCCAAAAAGTTATTGTTCGGAAGTTAGCAGAGAATTAGAAGAATTAGGTTTGGAACCTCAATGGGGTTGGTTTGTTTTGGATTTTCCTATGCCTGACTGGCCATATGATTTTGAAAGCCATACTTGGTCAAAAACTGAAGAAGGAATTTATATTGATTTAACTGCCCACCAATTCAATTCAGGTCTTGAAAAACCCCTTTCTCCTGGGGTGTTAATTGTTGCTCCTGATTCAGCACTTAGAAAGAGATATGATACTTCTGTGAGATTTTCTCATTGAAACAACTTCATTTAAAATAAAAGAATAAAAAATTATTTTTTCTTTTTCTTAGTTGTTTTCTTTTTAGTTACTTTGGTTTGAACTTTTCTTTTTGCTGCTGCTTTTGGTTGGAAGAATAACAAATACACAATTGGTAATATTCCTGCAGTGTTGAAAATCAAGATAACCACAAACCAAGCTAATTGATTGTTTCGGCCACATTTCCATAAAGCAATTCCTTTCCAGACTAAACTCCAAAGAGAAATTATTATTATGAAACCAATAAAACCACTAGTTAAAGCAGCACTTCCCATCATTAATTCTGCAAACATTTTTTCACCTCTTTATTTTTATTTTGTTTTAGTTTTTAATATTTTTGTTTTAAAAACATTTATTAACAATAAAATATTCTTTTTTTAAAAAGATGGTTGATTGGAAAAAGTTTTGGAAGTATATGATTACTGATCCGAAGAAAGTTAAGAAGCAAGAAGCAGTTGTTAGTAAACCACTTTCTTCAACTATTGATTCTAAACCAAGTTTTTTTTCAAAATTATTTTCTAGTAAACCTAAAGAAGTCCACTCAACTAATTTGGCAAAAACAGATTCAAAACCTGTTTCTTTAATCCAAACTACTACGGAACATACTGGTAAACACAAATTAAGTTATTTTGTAGTTGTATTTGTATTAATAAACTCTATTTTAGGAAGTAGTTTATTTTATTTGCCAAGTTTAGGAATGAAGAGTTCAGGACCGGCAGCGATTTTAGCATGGATTTTTTTATTCATTGTAGCAACATTTACAATGCTTTATGTAGGGGAATTGATTTCATTACATCCTACTTCAGGAGGAACCTATGAATTTTGTAAAAGAGCATATGGTAGATTTGTGTCTTTTATTGCTGGGTGGTTGATTTGGTTAGCAGGAAATTTAGGAATGGCTTTAGCAGTAGTAGCGGCAGCTGAATATTTTATTCCAAGTACGGTTGCTAACTTTTTTGTTTTAAGAATTGTTTTTAGTATATTGTGGATTTTAGTGCTGAATTATATTGCTTTTAGAGGAATTGATGCAGGGGCAACTATGTTGGTGGTTTTTGGAATACTTTCAATTTTAGTGGTTTTGGCAATAGTGATCCCTTCTTTTATTCATATTCCAAGTTTAGCTTCAGGAGACTTAGTGAGTAAGTTTGATACAAGTATAATTGGTAAATTTTTTACACAAGATGGTTTTGGAATATTCATGTATTTGGGATTAAGTTTATTTTTGATTTGCGAAGCTTTTTTTGGATTTGAAGCATTAAGTTATATGGCTAATGAAATTGAAGATAAAAAGAAGATTACTAAAGCGTTAACCACAGCAATGATCATTTGTGGGGTAGTTATCACAATTTTTTTAGTTAGTTCTTATGGAACTGTTAGTTACAAAGATTATGTTCAAGATGCTAGGCCGTGGGCAGTACAGGCGTTGAATAATTTAGGACAAACTGGCCAGACAATTGTGGTTTTTGGAATGTATTTAGTGATTATTGGGGCAGCAGCAGCTTGGCCAATTACAGGTTCTAGGTTGATTAGGGCATTAGCTAAAGATGGGTTGTTTTTAAAGAAATTTTCAAAACTTCATCCAGTTCATAATTCTCCTTACCGGGCAGTTTTTTTCCAGACGATTGTAGTTGGTTTATTTACTTGGTTGATTTTTAGGGGATATACTAAAGGTTGGGGAGACCCTTACCGGACAATGTATTTGATTTTTGTTTTGTTTAGTTTAATAGTATTAGCTTTGGTTTTATTTGCAGTACCAGTATTAAGAAAGAAAGAAGCAAATTTAGAAAGAATTTACAAAGCCCCTTTACCTTGGCTAGGTCCGATTTTAATTGTGGGGTTGTTTGTTTTTTTGATTGGTAATTGGATTTGGTTAGAGTATCTAACTGCTCTTTCTATCTTAAAATTAGCAGGCTCTTTAGTTTTATTGGGATTGCCATTGTATTTCTTAATAGAGATGTATTATGATCCGAAGGCAATAAGTGGAACCAACAAATATCTTAGTTATTTGGTGTTGGCAACAGAAAAATATTTTTTCCCATTTAGTTTAAAGAAAAAATTACTTGATAGTTTAGGTGGGTTGAAAGGAAAAACAATTTTGGAATATGGTTGTGGAGTAGGAACTTTAACTAGAAAATTAGCAGCTCGAGTAGGGGAGAAAGGAAGAATATTTTCTACTGGATTAAGTTTTCATAACGTTAAGATTGTGTATAAAAGAATAAAACAATATGGACATGCTTCAGTACACCACCACCCTTATGTTAAGTCTTTTAAATTGAAATTACCTCGTCAAGTTGATATAGTTTTGTCTGTAGGGATGCTTTCGAATATGCAAAATCCTCAACAAGTTCTTAAACATCTTTCGGCTAAAGTGAAGAAAGGAGGAAGAATTGTATTTTTAGATTATGATAAATTCTTTTATTTAATACCTAATGTACCTTGGATTGAAAACGAAGAGATGTTAAAGAAAACATTTGAGCAGGCAGGATTTCATGTGATTATCAAGAAAGTTAGGGGTTTGTTGTGGACATATGTTTTGATTACTGGGATTAAGAAGTAATTATTTTAATTTAAACATTTCTTTCCATTCAACAAAGTTTTTTAGTATTGCGGGTATGATGCCAGTCCAAGTAAAATTTTTGTAAGTTAGAATTCCTTTATGTTTTCCTAAACTGATTAACATCATTCTTGGTTTGGAAGTATAGTTGGTTAAGGGTTTGTTTTTTTCGAGGTTGATAATATTTTGATAAACTATTTCTGCTTGTTTCTCAGCGTTTTGAGCAGTTTTCTCTTCTTTAATTGCAGTAACATCGCCGGCAACAAAAATATTTTTATTGAGTTGTAGATTTGAATTGGTAATAATAAATTTTCTTGAATCTAGATATTTTGGAAAGTTTTTTGTTAAGAATTCTGAATTAGGAGTTATTCCAGTACAAAAGAAAGCCAAATCTGCATTTATTTTTGTTTGTTTATCAGTAAAAAAAGTGTTCTGTTTATTATTTATTACTTTTTCTCCAAAAATGATTTCTATTTTTTTCTTATTTAGATATTCGTGAGTGTAGTTAATTGCTTTTTGGTTACATCTTGGAATGCAGGTTTTTTGAGACTGGACTATGATTATTTCTTTATCCGAATGTTTTTCTTTTATTTCAGCAGCCAATTCTATCCCTACTAAACCTCCACCAATAATTAATATTTTTTTGGAAGAAGAAACTTTTTCTGAATATTTTTTTAATGTTTCTCCTCGATAAGCTAGAACTACGTTTTCTTGTTTAATTAATGAGTTATAACGAGAACCAGAACAAATTACTAAATAATCAAAACTTATTTTTTGTTTACTCATAATAACTTCTTTTTTAGTTACAGTTTTTACTTTATCTTTGAGAATTGTTGTTTTTTTGAGATAATTTTGATGTAATGATTGAATTTTGTTTAGATGGTTTGGTTCAACAATAGTTCTTAAGATAGAAGGAGTAAATTCAAAATAATCCTTAGTATCAATTAAAGTAACTTGAAATTTTTTTTCTAATTTTCTAGCTAACCAAGACCCAGAAAATCCTCCACCAATAATTATAATTTTTTTCATTATGTAAAGAAAAACAAAAAGAAAATAAAAAGTTATTGTTTTACAGCCATGTTACCTGGACCTGTTAGGTATAAACTGATATAGCCGGCTACTGCTGTTAAATGGAATAACAGAATTATGTAGGCCATCGGATTAGTACCAAACGAAGGTATTGTAACTAAAATTGTGGCAACAGCAATAATCGCTATTGGTGGCCAGACAGTGTATCTAAGTTTCCATCCGAGGATTAAGGCAGCTCCAAATCCAATTTCAGATAAGATTACTACCCATCCAAAAAAAGTAGATGCAGGAAAACCTAGATTTCCTAACATTCCAATTATTCCCGAAGGATTGGCAATTTTAGCTAATCCTGGAATTAACATTAACAAACCTAAAGCTATTCTTAAGACAGTAGGTCCATATTTTTCACATTTACATTTTGATTTCATTTTTTTAACCTCCTATTTATGTAGGTGTACATCCATTTGCGGGTAAGGGATGCTTATTTTTTCTTTATCAAATTCTAATTTTACTTGTTCAGTTAAATCAAAGTGAACATCCCAGTAATCTTTGCCTTCAGCCCATGCTCGAACAGTGAAGTTAACTGTACTGTCTCCTAGTTCTGCTACTCGAACAAACGGAGCTGGATCTTTCAATATTTTATTGTGTTTATTTACTATTTTATTTAGAATTTGTTGTGCTTTTTTCAAATCATCATCATAACCAATGCCAAAAGTTAAATCAACTCTTCTGGTTTTTTCTGTAGAAAGATTATTGATAATTCCATTACTTAAAATTCCATTGGGAACAATTACTGTTTGGTTGTCGGGAGTTTTGATGATGGTGTTAAAAATTTCTATTTGAGAAACTTTTCCTTTTTGGCCTTGCGCTTCAATTACATCTCCGACCTTAAATGGCTTGAACAAAAGGATTAAAACTCCACCTGCAAAATTACCTAAACTACCTTGTAAAGCCATTCCAATAGCAAAACCGGCTGCTGCTAATACTGCAACAAAACTAGTAGTTTCTACTCCGACCATGGAAATTACAGTTACTACTAAGATTACTTTCAGGAAGATACTAATCAGACTGACTAAAAAGTGTTTTAGTGATTCCTCCATATTCTTTTTATCCATTGCTTTTCTAGTTAATTTTCCCATATATTTGATTAACCGCAGACCTACTAACAATACAATTACTGCTAACAAAACTTTTGGTGCATAGAAAACTGCAGCATCAATTGCTTTATTTATATAAATATTATAATCAACCATTTCAATCACCCTAATAGATGCCTTTTTCGTTTTTAAAGAATTCAATTACTCCTTCTTTTCCTTCACTAGGACATTTCATCTTTTCAAATTTTCCATCTTGCTTATGTACCATTACACAAACTTTGTTTTCTTTTGCTTTTTGATAAGCATAAGCTTTGGCTTTTCTTTTGTTGTCAAAAAATTCTTCTTTCATTCTATTTTTGGCATCAATAACTATCCAACCTTCTTCATCTGGTACGACGTGTTGATTGGTGTGTTCCAAATTACACTCTCTGTTTTCAAATTTTCCTTGGTCGTCATGTATTACCATACAGGCTTGATGTTTTGTGGCTATATGGTGGGCATAATCTAATGCTTCTCCACGGTTTGAGAATACGCGAGAAGCCTTTTTTTTACCTGCGGTTTTTACGGCCCAACCATTTTCTCTGGGCACAACATGTTTGTCTTTCATTTTTGTTACCTCCGTTTTTTTTTACAAAAACTTAGAATTTTATAGTTATGGAGGTAATAATAATTATAATAATATTGTTTAATGATTAAATAACTTGTTTAATCAGAATTATTTTTTTCTTTTATCTTTTCTGAATTTCTTATGGATGTGGGGATGTCTGTCATGGTGGTGTTTAAATTTTTTAAATAATCTCGATTTGGTAACTATTCGTACACTTCGAGCAGCAATCCGAATATATTTAGCTACTTTTTGTGTTCTTCCTATAGCACTAATTCCTTTTCTAGCTTCTAATGTTTCATGTAAGATTGCTTGACCAATACCTAATTGACCAGCAGCTGAAGCTGCTCTCCAAATTTTACTGGCAATAGTAAAAGCAATAGCTAAAGGGATAACTGCCAATAGATCTAACCAATAACTTTTGAAGAAAAATTTAACACTTTTAGCTTTAATTCCGAGGAAAATTAAATCAATGACGAATACTGCTATAACACAATAATCTAAAATAACAATTGGGGTGTGATAGTGATGGGCAAAATCTTGAAAGAATAATTCTACGATAATTACAAACAATAATGCTACAATAGCATAAGGAATTAGTTTGGCGTTGTAGTGTTCTACTTTTTTCCAAAATTTATTCATGGTAGAAAGAATATTTTTTTTGTTTTTAAAAGTTTGTTTTTTTGTGAAACCGCAACATTTATAATTTAAATTAATTTACTTCTTACAAAAAGAGGAAAATGGCTAAAAGTAAACTAGATAATTTAATACAATTATTGATTCCACCTTCTTTAGTTTTGTTATTAGTAGTTACAATTGTTGAGCTTTTTTATGGAGTTAGTATTTTTTGGAGTTATGTGATTGATGTTTTTGATGTTTATGTAGTTGTTATTTTTGCTATTGATTTGTATTATCGATGGTTTGAAACACCTAAATTTTTCCCCTACGTGAAGAAACATATTTTAGATATTATTGCCACGATACCATTTAACTTGATTTTTTGGGGAATTCAAGGTTTAACTTTGATCAGGGCCTTACGGGGAGTGAGATTTATTGCTCAACTGGCCCGAATGGCTAGATTTGCTAGATATGCTCGATTTTTTAGATTGATTAGATTCGGAGCAAGGGCTCCGAGGTTTTTGCGATTTCGTAAACATGTAAAGAAAGCTAAGATTAGAAAAGTTCAACCTCACGAGAAAGAGATGAAGAAAACTTTGAGTTTTAAGGTTATTTTGTTAATTACAATCAACTCGATTATGGGGACTGGAATTTGGTTTTTGACTTCGGCTGGAGCTAAACATGCTGGACCTGCTTCTTTAGTTTCGTGGGGAATTTTGTCATTAATTTCTATTTATATTGCGATGTGTTTTGGAGAATTAGTATCGATGTTTCCAAAAGCAGGAGGCGTTTATGAGTTTGCTAAACAAGCTTATGGTCGTTTTTGGTCTTTTGTAATTGGATGGACAACTTCAATTGCAGGAAGTGTGACAATAGCAATGTTGTTATTGGGAGCGTTACAATATTTAATCCCTATAAAATATTCTTACACATACATTCCGATTGCAATTTTTTTGATAATAGCATTTAGTTATGTTGCTTTTAGGGGAATGCAAACATCTACTTTTGTTTTAGTAACTTTTGCGTTGATTACATTAACTGCAGTAACAGCAATTATCATTCCTGGATTTATTAATTTTGATCCTGCTAATTTAAAGCCATTTTTTGTCTTTCCGACTATGGCTATTGTGTTAGCAATCTTTTTCATCGCAGAAACTTTTTTTGGCTGGGAAAGTGCTATTTTCCTTGCAGCAGAGACAAAAAATCCAAGTAAGATCATGCCAAAAGCTTTGATCTACGGAACTTTGGTTATTGCCATTCTTTCTTTCTTCTTAGCTTTCACAGCAATGGGAACAATTCCTTGGGCAGAATTTGCAAAATCAGTTGCGCCATTAAGAGATTTGGGAAGTGTTCATTTTGGAAATATAGGAGGAATTATTTTTGCAGTGTTAATTTTTGTTTCAGTAATTGGAGCAACTGCGGGGTGGATTGTTACTGCCCCTAGACTGTTGATGAGTATTGCCGAGGATAAATTATTTTTCACTCAATTTGCTAAAATTCACCCCAAACACAAGAGCCCTTATGTTTCAATAATGTTTCAAATTGTTGTTGTCTCTACTTTGGTTTTTGTGGGGGCCGGTTCTTATGAAACTCTGCTTCACCTTTTAATACCTTTAATTTTAATTGTTTATAGTGCAGTTCTATTAAGTGTGGTTATCCTAAGATTTAAAAGACCAGATCAACCTCGACCATATAAGGTTGTTTTCGGAAAAGTTGGGCCTTTTATCACTATTTTATTTATGATTTTCTTATTGATTATGTTTATTAAAGAAACACATAGTGCATGGGATATATTAAGAATTTCCGGAGGGTTAATTGCATTTGGTATTCCTGCTTATTTTGCGATAGAATTGTTTTATGATCAGAAATATGTTACTTTGAGAAGGAATATATCTGCTAAATTTGCCCATTCTTTTAATCGTTTACCTTTAACTAAGATTACTTTTAATAGAATTATGTCATTAGTGGGACCTACTAATAACAAAACTAAGTTGTTAATTCAAAATGCCCCATTGGGTTCTTTTACTCATGCTATTGTAAAATCTAAAAAACCGTTTAATAAGATATCTTTGGCTAATCAATCCAAAGAAGAGTTGAAAGTTTTCCGGGAAAAATTAGGGAAAAATGAAAGGAAAAAAGTTGAAACTATTTTATTGAGAGCATTAAAATTACCTAATGTAAAAGTAGATAAATTTATTTCTTTTAATGATTTAGGTTATGTAAAAAATATTCCTAGATTTATTCGTGATACAAAAAATATTTTGAAACCAAAAGGTAAGTTTTGCTTTTATGTTAAAAGTTCTTTCTTTAATGTAGCTCCAAATGCTATTGAAATAGAGAATAGAAAGGAATTGATTAAACTATTTGAAAAAGAAAAATTAAAAGTTAGTTATACTAAAAGAAAGAGATTGTATAAAACTGAGATTTTTATTTCTGGAAGTAAGTGATTTTATTAAGAAAGAGGTGTGTAAATGAAAAAAACAATATTGGGATTTTTTGTATTGACTATTTTTTTGTTGAGTGTTACTTTTGTATTGGCAGGAGATAGTTATAACAAAACAACTAAAGATTGTAAGACATATAAATCTGGCGTTTACAAAGTTAAATAGTATGCTGTGAAATTAATTGGATTTATTTTTGCTAGTTTTGTATTTTCCTACATTTTTTGGTGGACTAAAAAATTAGTAAAAAAAAGAAAGAAGAAAAAATAATTTTTTAATTTTCAAAATTTTCTTCAGTTTTCTTTTTCTTTTTCAATTTTGTTCCACAAATCCGACAATGATTAGAATCTTGATCATGGTCTTCTAAACCACATTTCTTACAGCTCATTTTAGTCTTGGTTGTTTCTAAGAATATAACTTTTAGTAATTTCCCTAGTTGCCAAGGGATTAAAGCTATTCCAGATAGAATCATAGCAATAGTTATTGCTCTACCTTGCCAAGATACAGGAGTAATATCTCCATAACCTACTGTAGTGATGGTAACAATCGCAAAATACATGGCTTCCCAGATGTTACTGAATTGTCCTGGGTTAACTTTGTTTTCTACAGTCCAGATTAATCCAGAAGCTATTAAGATAATGGTGAAGATAGTTAAAACAATTCTGATGATGATTAACTGAGAGTCATTTAGTTGACCAAATAATGTGTTTTTTGATTTAAACATTCTTTGGAATCTTAAAACCCGTAACATTCTAAAAACCCTTAAGATTCTGAAAGCTCTTAAAAATCCAAAGTTTCCAAAGTGAGTTAAAATTGGTAAAATTACAATCAAATCAATTATACTATAGATGTTGAAGAAGTGTTTGATCTTTTTTTCTGCTACCCACATTCTGACTAAATATTCAACAATGAAGATACCAACGATGGCAATTTCTGCAGTGGTTAAAATAGCCTTATATAATCCAGTAGGATTATGTGTTTCTAGAATAAAAATCAAAATTACTAGGAAATTAAGAATAAATAAAGAACCTTCTATCCGAATACCATGTTTAGAAGCATAATTATCTATATGAATATGTAAGAATTTTTTTGTTTTACTAATGATTGTATCTTCTAATTTCTCTTCTTTTTGACGAAATTTTAGTTCTGCCTTATCTTCATCAGATAATTTAGAAGTTTTCTTTTTACTAGTTGTTTTTTTCCTCTTTTTGGCCATCTTATTTTAGAATTATTTTTTTGTTTTTAAAAGTTTGTTTTTTGAAATAGAAAGATATATAATTTGAAATAAAATAGTTATAAAAAAGAGGTTGAGATGGCTAAACTAAAAAAAGTATTAAGTTTTCGAGTAATTTTATTGATTACTATAAATTCAATTATGGGAACAGGAATATTTTTCTTACCGGCAGTGGGGGCTAAAGCTTCTGGACCAGCTTCTTTACTTGCGTGGATAATTCTTTCTTTTATTTCAATCTATATTGCAATGTGTTTTGCAGAATTAACAAGTATGTTTCCTAAATCTGGAGGGATTTATGAGTTTTGTAAACAAGCTTACGGGAGATTCACTTCTTTTTTGATTGGTTGGACTACAGTGATTGCAGGTAATGTAACAATTGCTATGTTGGTAGTAGGAGCAATTCAATATCTTATGCCGGTAGGTTCCACGTTTATGAAGATTATTTTTTCTTTGATATTTATTTTTGCTTTTAACTTCATTGCTTACAAAGGAATGAAAACTTCTGCTGTAATGTTGATCGCTTTTGCTTTTATTACTTTATTTACTATTCTTAGTTTAGCTATTCCTGGTTTGTGGAAGTTTCAATTAAGTAATTTTTCTCCTTTTTTTGTGCTTCCTTTTTCTTCGTTAATGTTAACTATTTTTTTGATTGCAGAAACTTTTTTTGGTTGGGAAACAGCCACTTTTTTAGCAGAGGAAACTAAAAATGGAGAAAAAGTAATGCCTAAGGCTTTAGTATATGGAACGATTATTATTGCAGTTATTTGTATTTTATCTGTAATTACTTCATTGGGAGTTATTCCTTGGCAAGTATATGGTCAATCATCAGCA
>CAYSWQ010000030.1:0-12006 GCA_964434885.1 uncultured Methanosarcinales archaeon
ATGTGACTGGTTTTTTCATAATCTGTTAAATGAGAATTGATTAAATCAACTACTTTCCACATTTGTTCTCCATATAAGTTAATGATATCTTTGTTTTTTATTGGGCAAATTTGTTTTTCTTCTAAATGGATGTTGAGTTCATGATATTCTTGAAAGTTAATATTTATTAAAGCTTGTTGTAAGTTTTTTTGAAAGTGAATAGCCATATGCTGTGGGTTATTGGAGAATATAAAAAGATTACGAGAAAAGTATAAAAATGGGTTGGTTTTTTTATAATTACGGACCTGTGGCCAAGTCTGGATACGGCGATAGCCTCCTAATCCGCTAATGATGATAACTTTTATTTCCGCAAGGATAATCGAAGTAGGCAGAAGCTGGAGCGAGCTATAGATCGGGAGTTCGAATCTTCCCAGGTCCGGTTTTTCTTAAAATGCTTTCTTTTTCAACAAAAACTTTATTTACTTCTTTCATTTCTGACAAAGTATGTCTAATGTAACTCTTTATTTTAACTTTGCTCCAAAGATATTTTTCCGATCATTAAAATCTAGGTTTTTTCCAAAAAAGTATCCGGGAAAGGCAAAAGAAATCTGTCATAAAGTTGTTGATGATTGTTGGAATGGACAATACTTTCAAACTTCTACTATTAATTTTCCTCAATTTTGGACTAGGGATTTTGGTTGGTGTTGTAAATCTTTAATGGAATTGGGATACAAAAAACAAGTACATCAAACGTTGAGATATGCAATGGGTCGATTTCAGCAAGCTCGGGCAATTACAACAACTATAACTAGTAAAGGTAAAGCATTTAATGTTCCTTTACCAGCAGTTGATTCTTTACCTTATTTTATTCATAGTTTGAGGATTTCAGGTTTTCCATATCGGGCTTTTTCCAAGTTTTTAAATTGGCAAATTAGAGAATTCTACGAAGATTTTATTGATCCCATTACTGGATTAGTAAAACCAAAACATTTTTCCTCAATGAAAGATTTAAGCATTAGAAAGAGTTCTTGTTATGATAATTGTATGGTAGCGATGTTGGCTAATGATTTAAAAATGATGAAATTGAAAAGTCCTTTTGATAAGTATAATTATCCTAAGTTAATTAAACAACATTTTTGGAATGGTAAGTTTTTTTATGATGATTTAACTAGAGCAAATTATGTGGCCGGAGATGCAAATATTTTTCCTTTCGCTTTGGGAATTATTCAGGATTTAGAAATGTTAGAAAGTGCTTTAAATGAAATTCAGAAAGCAGGTTTGGATTTACCTTTACCATTAAAATATACAAATTCAGAAGCCAAGCCAAAATTTATTTGGTCTGAAATCTTTGCTAAAAATTATGAATTTGATAGTGTTTGGACCCATATGGCGATGTTATATATTGGTTTGATGAAAAGAGTTGATTCTAAACTAGCAAAAAAATACATGGGAGATTATGTTAGAGTGATAGAAAAAAACAAAGGTTATTTAGAAGTTTTTTCTGTTAATAAGAATAATGAATTAAAACCATTTAGTTCTCCTTTTTATTATTGTGATCGGGGGATGTTATGGGCGGCTAATTATCTAACGTTGTAATCTTGGGCTCTTAGTAAATGCATAATTTCTTCTAAAATGTCTTTTGATAAAGGTTTGTCGCATCTTCTTAAACCGAACTCTTTAGAAGTTATGTTGATTTGTAATTGGTCTTTTGGGAATTTTTCAAGATTTCTGTAAAAGCCTTCTACTACCATCTGGGCATCTAAGCCCATGCAACCAGTACTGTAAATACCATCGGGAAAAGCAATATCTCCACAAATACCTGGAGGGGCATGATATAGTTTTATTTTTAGCTTCATTCCTGTTTTTTGGAATGAGGGAGTTATAAATATTATGATACATAATTCAAATATATTGGTAAAATTATATTTCACAGAACAATAATTATTAAAATACCAGAGTATTGCTGATTAAAAAGAGTGTTTATGATGGAAAAAGAGAAAAGGCCGCAACTTTCTGTGATTATCCCGGCTCACAATGAAGAAAAGTATTTAGGGAAAACATTAGATAGTCTGAGACAACAGAATTTTTTGAATTATGAAACAATTATTGTGTGTAATGGGTGTACAGATAAGACAGAAAATGTTGCGAGCAAGTATTTTAATCAAAATACTAAAATCCTTTCCATTAATGAAGCTAATGTTTCTTTAGCGAGAAATAAAGGGGCAGATTTAGCCAAAGGTAAGACTTTGGTTTTTTTAGATGCAGATACTTTATTAGAGAATAATGCCTTGCAAACAATTTTGAATGAGTTTATTGGAGGTTGTTCTGTAGGGACAACAAGAACTAAACCAGATATTGCCAAATTTAAATATAATTTGGCTTTGGGTTTAAAGAATTTTTATAATCAAAGTGGGTTGTATAAAGGTTGTAGTGGTGTGTTGATTTGCAAAAAAGAGGATTTTCATTCAGTAGGAGGATATCCTTTATTTCAAGTAAAAGAACATCGAAAATTAACTATTGCTTTGAAAAAGAAAGGAAATTATAAAGTGATTAAAACTAATGCTATTACTTCAATGCGTCGTTTTGAGAATTGGGGTTTAGTTGGTTCTGGATTATTTTGGGTAAAACAATTTTGTAAAAATTATCTTTCTGATTTGAAGAAAGAGAAATATGAAATTATTCGTTAAGATTATAAAGGATAAAAATTTAATAGTGGTATGCAAATTAGTTTTTTTGAAGAATTTCCGACTGTGGAGAATTTGAATAAATTGAAATTAGTGCGATTTCCAATTAAATTGTATGTGGCGGCGCACAGCTACAATGAATTTTTGAAATTAAAAAAGAAAATTAGAGATTATAAAACTGGAAATATTAGAGAAATAATTTATTGGGCAGTGTTTTCTAAACAAGAAGGTTATTGGATTTCTCCATTTACTAAAAGAGAAGCTTTGTTAAGGGTGTTTGGGGAACTGGGACGAAATGATGATTCAGTGATGTTAGATTTAGAATTGCCCACTACCAAAAACTTGAGTTTATACGTAACACAACTGTTTAATTTCTTTCGTAATAAGAAATTGATTAGAGATTTTATTGGAAACTACAAAGGAGAAATTTATACGGCAGAATATTTTCCAACCGGATGGTTGAAATTGAAGTTGATGAAATTCCTGGGCTTACATTTTGAAGGAGTTAAAGTGATAAAAATGTTATATCATTCAATGTTAAAGTTGGGAGATAGGTTTTTTAGGATGGAATTGAGGAAAGGTCAAGAGTTATTTGGTAGTAATTATTTAGCAGGTTTTGGAACAATTGCTAAAGGGATAATGGGTTGGGAGCCAATTTTAGATCCCGGACAATTAGAAAAGGATTTGCAAACTGCTAAGGAGGTTGGGGTTAAGGAAATAGTTATTTTTAGATTAGGTGGATTGAATAAAGAGTATGTTCAGTTGTTGCAGAAGATTTAAATAAGTGTTGAGTTGGTTATTTTTGATGGCAGGAGATTTTATTTCATCGATTATTTGTAGGTTGAATTATTATAGAAATGATGTGGAGGCAGCTAAGAAGGATTTGGTAAGAAAAGAAGTTTTTTTTGATCAATGTAAAGGCGAATTAGAAGATGAAGTTTATCGAGTTTTTGGTGAGTTTGTGGGGGCAAATATTGATGGTCCTGAGAGAATCGACCAATGGAATGTTGAATATTTAGGTGGGATAGAACCATTACTTAGAGTTTCTGTTACTGGAAAAGGACTTTCTTCAGAGGAAACTGATATTTTTCAAGCTTTTGGTGAAAGTTATCCGATGCCAGTACAAGTGTTTTATGATGAGAAGAAGTAAATTTGACCCATTCTTTTTTAAATGATTAGTGGTTTTATTTTTAGATGATTGAATTATTATTGCCGGCAGGTGATTGGGATACATTAAGGGCAGCAGTAGAGAATGGGGCAGATGCTGTTTATTTGGGTGTGGATCGATTTAATGCTCGACGTCGTGCTAGTAATTTTCAGTTGTCTGAAATTGGGAAAGTAGTTGATTATTGTCATAGTGCTGGGGTGCGAGTTTATATAACTATGAATATTTTAGTTAAGAATAGTGAATTGGTTGATTTTTTTGAAACTATTAAAAAATTGTATTTAGGTGGCGTGGATGCAGTAATAATTCAACAGTTATCTTTTGTTTCTTTGATTAAGAAAAAATTTCCTGGTTTAGAAGTACATATCTCTACTCAAGCAGCAATTAGTAATACTGGTTTTTTAGATTTGATTAAGAAAGCAGATAAAATAATTTTGCCGCGAGAGTATTCCAAAGAAGAGATTAATGATTTTATTGTTAAAACTAAGTTGGCTACTGAGATATTTGTGCAAGGGGCTTTGTGTTTTAGTTATTCTGGGAAGTGTTTATTTTCTTCTTTTTTAGGAGGTCGTTCTGGAAATAGGGGATTGTGTGCGCAACCTTGTCGGAAAAAATATAATAAAAGTTATTTGTTGAGTATGAAAGATCTTTCTTTGATTAAAGAAATTCCAGAGATTATTAAGATGGGAGTAAGTACAGTGAAAATAGAAGGGAGATTGAGAAGTGTGAAATACATCAAATATGCAGCACGGGTTTATCGTCAAGCAATTGATTCTCATTATGCTGGGAAATTTAAGATTAATGAAAAAGATTACAAGCAGATGAAATTAGCTTTTAATCGAAAATTTACCTGGGGATATTATTCAGGTGCTAAGAATTTAGTTTCTTCGGATCGGCCAATGGGTAGAGGATTATTTTTGGGTGAGATGGAAGTTGGTGGGTTGATTAAGTTGGAAGAGGATTTAAGTGTTGGTGATGGGGTAGGAATCTGGTTGCCAAAAAAGGTTGATGGGGCAGTGATTAAGAAAATTGAATTAGACGGTGTTATTGTTGATAAGGCTTTGAAAGGGGACAAGGTTAAATTATTTATTCGAGCTAAACCAGGAGTGAAAATATATAAGACAAGTACTAAGGAAGAGGAAGATTTTGTTTTTAAGAAGAAGAAAGCGATTAAGATTGTTGGACGGAAGGTTAAAGAACTTGTGTTGCCAGAGTTTGAAAGTAAAAAAGGTTCTTTTGAATTGTTGGTTAAGGTTTATTCTAAAGCTGATGGTTTAAAAGCTTTGAAATATACTCGAAAGGTTTTCTATAATATTTTTGCTAAAGATTTTTCTAACAAGTTTTGTGCCTATATTCCTAAGTTGTTGAATGATGAGGAAGTGGAGAAAGCTGTTAAGTTAGTGGAGAAGTTTGGTGTTAAGAATGTTTTGATTGGAGATTTAGGAGTTTATAGTAAGTTGAAAGGAAAAAATTTGTATATTGATTATTCCAATAATATTTTTAATGATATGGATGTTGATTATTTTAATGGGGTTTCTGTGATTAGTCCAGAACTTTCTTTTTCAGAATTGAAAGAATTTGTTAATAAGAATTTTGCCGTGTTGGTACATGGGAAAGTAGTAATGATGAATACCAAATATTTAGATTTACCTGCGCGATTAAAAGATGAGAAAGGTTATGTTTTTAGAGTGCGTCGGGAGAATAGTTGTTTTCAGATCTTGAATAGTATTGACTTAGGACTGGGAGAGTTGGTGTTAAAGTTGAAAGAGATTGGAGTTCAGAAATATTTTTTAGATTTAGATCATGGAGTAGATAAGTATTTGAGGATTTATTCTAAGATTTTAACTGGGAAGAAAGTTGAGTTTCATAAGTTTAACTTTACGAAAGGACATTGGGATAAAGGAGTTAGTTAGATTTACCATTAATTTTATATAGTATTATTGTTTAGTGATAAATATGACTCTCAGTGAGAGGGAAAGAAGACTTTTGTATTCAATCCGGGTAGCTTCAGAGAATGACCCAACTAAACCGGAATTTCCACCAAATAATCCAAAATTTCCAGCTACCCCTACTTATAAGATTAATGTTCCTGGGTTTAATAATGTCTGGTTTAAAGATGAATCACATAACCCAACAGGAACACATAAAGACCGATTAGCTTGGGAAATGGTTGTAAATTATAGGGACATTCTATTAGCGAAAAAAGATGGACGAGTTAAAGAAAAATTACCTCAATTATCCATTTTAACTTCAGGAGCGGCGGCAGTAGCAATACAAACGGTTTTGAACAAGTATAAATTACCACCTTTAAAATGTTTAGTAGATTTAGATTTAAAAAAAGAGATTGTAGGGTGTTTAGAATCTTTAGGTTGTGAGCTTTACTTTACTGATTTATCAAGGAAACCATTATCTTGGAAAGAAATTTTGGAATTAACGGAAAATACTTATGGGGTTGATGTTACATCTAGTGAAGGTCTTGATCCCGAGATTGTATTTTATGATTGGTTAAGCTATGAAGTAATTAATCAATCACCAGATTATTGTTTTATTCCTTTTGGTAGTGGCCATCTTTACAAGAATATTCTGAACACAAATAAAAAAGAAGTATCTACTATTCATCATGATCCGAGATTTGAAGGAGATGTAAAAAATTTAAAAAATTGTAATTTTATTGGAGCCACAGTTAATAATCCTAGAAGTAAAGCAGATAAATTGTTTGCCCATCATCGGCCTTTTGCATTGTTTGATGAACAATGGCTTTTATGCTATAAATTAAGAGGTTTTTGTGGTCCGGATTCTAATGTTCATTTATTACGAGAGCACTTTTTGGATGAAGCACTAAAATTAGCAAAAGAACAAAATTTAAATTGTGAACCATCTGGAATTGCAGGATTAGGAATGTTGTTGCAAATGAAGGATAAGATTCCAAGAAATAAAAAAATTTTGATTGTTAATACTGGTAAATCTAAGATTCAAATTAATGATTCATAAGCAATAATTCTTAAATTATAATTAAATTGAGGCAAAAGATTAGCTGCTTGAATTGTTAATGGGTCATCTAATGTTTTGGTAAATTTTTCCAATTCTTCTCTTTTTTCAGAATATTTTCTTAAGAATTCGTGGATTTCAGGTAAAGATTTATTATGGATGGCATTCATGAGATTTTGATAATTTTTTAATAATTTAGCGACTTTCTTTTGAAATAATTTCATGTCTTTTCTTTTACAATCTAAAAAAAGAAATAATTGACCTAAATCTCTTAAAATTAAAGAGATATTCATAAACGCCTGAGAATAAGTCTGTTCTTTAAAAATTCTTAAATGATTAGTATGGATGCTTTTCATTAACTGTGGATGTTCTAAAAGTTTAAGAATGCTTTTTTTAGTGAGAATAAATAATCTTCTATTCTGTTCATTTAATTTTTGTAATTCGAAAAAATCTTCTTGAGAAAAATTACCTTTGAAAAATAATTGTAATTGTTCAAAACAGGCACGATTGATTATATCCATTTTTTTTACTAAAATAAAAGGAGAAGTTTCATTATCTAAAGTGAAGAAGTTTTTTACAACAATGCTATTGGTACTTTGTTCGATAACATCTAATCCAATGAATGATCTTACTTTTTCTAAAATTTGACTAGTTTTAGGAACAATTTCTTTTCCCTCAAAAACAATCGAAGCTGCGTCTCTAATATATGCTGTTAAGAATTCCAAATCCATGGTGGCATTATCTTTATTATCTACTTTAATAGTTACGTATTTTGGTCGACTAATGGTTCTTCGGACAGCGGAAAGGATTAAATCTCCTTGTTCATTTTCTAAAACAGTAACTAATTTACCTGTTTTGAGATTGTTCTTTCTCACCCAATTAATTGGAAGAGAGAGAATAAAGCTAGTATTTCCAGATTTGACTATCTTTCTAGTTTCAGGCATAAGTATATAAGATATGTACTAGTATAAAAATATATCGGTTAGGTATATATTTTTCCAAGTATTACTAATATAAAATGGTGCCTTCACAGATACAATTGGAATTGGATTGTTCTCAAGTTGGTGATTTTAATGAATTTGTTGAGTTTCATGGGAAGGTTGATAGTTTTCAGAAAAGTGAAAATTTGTTTTTCTTAGATTTAGTTGATCAAGAAGTAGAGGAATATAATGCTTTTCTGAAAGGGTTGAAAGAGATATATGAAGTTAGTAAACTAAAAGAAGTTAGTTTGTGTCAAGCAAAATGTAAGAATGGAAGTAAGTGTTTGAATCATGTTCAGGCAGAAGGTTGTTGTTGGAAACATGTTAAAGATATACAAAAAATTAATATATTAAATAGTATTTAATACTGATGGGGTGGTCAAGTTAGGAAGAAATATAACTTTGTTGGTTATTTTACTTTTTCTATTAACACCTATTTCATTTGCTGCTAATTTTAATTTTCAATATGATAATAATGGGAATATCTTAAAAGATATGTATAACTTATACAAATATGATTCTTTTAATCATTTAATTAAAGTTTATGATCTGAATAAGAAACTGATTGAAGAATATGTTTATGACCATGAAGGCAATAGAATTAAAAAAATTGAATATTTGAATTCGGGGAAAAAGATAACTTATTATCCAGATAAAAGTTTAGTAAGAGAAGTAGTTGGTTCTAATAAGAAAGACACAGTTTATTATTATGATGATGGTGGGATTTTATTAGCTCGTAAAGACCCAGATGGTAAAAAATACTATTACCACCCAGATCATTTGGGAAGTACTACTTTAATTACTGATAGTTCAGGTAATAAAGTTGAAGAAACCTCTTATTTACCTTATGGAGATGTTTTAGCAGGAGGTAAAAAAAGTAAGTTTTTGTATACTGGTAAAGAAAAAGATAGTACTGGGTTGACTTATTTTGGGGCAAGGTATTATAATCCTGTTTTGAGACAATTTACACAACCAGATAGTTTGATACAAGATATTTATGATCCTCAAGCTTTGAATCGATATGCTTATGCAAGAAACAACCCTTATACATATAAGGATGCCGATGGTAATTTGTTTTTTCTGGCGGCGGCTGCCTGGGCCATTGGTGGAGCAGTTGTTAGTGCTGGTGCCAATATGGTTTCCCAAATTTATAATAGTGGAGCTTCAATGTTTGATGGAAGTATGAATTGGGGTTCTGTTGGAGTTAGTTCTGCAGCAGGTGGGGTTGGAGGTTTAGTAGGTGGAATTGGTTATCAGGTTTTTTCAACTGCAGCTTCTGCGACTTTGGGTTCTGGAATAATTAGTTCCACATCAACATTAATCCCCACATTAACTATGGCTTCAGTAGGAGAGCAAGCTACTTCTAATTTATTTTCAGGTAATTCCATAACGAACAATGTTTTTGATAGTGCAATTAGTGGAGCAGAGACAGGTGCTATTGTTGGGTTAGGAGCAGGAGCGTTAGGAAGAATTAGTAATGTAGCTAGTAAAACAAGCCAATCTTATAGTTTAACTAATGGAAATGTCCAAATGTTCCCTTTAAAACACTTATATGGAAAACATACTTTGGACAAGAATTTAATTATGACTCCTGAAAAAATTTCAGCAGGCAAAATTAAACCTCCTGCCAGAATATATAATTACGAAGGGAGATTAATAATTGATGATGGACAAGGTAGGACTGGAAGATATGCATTGCGAACTAGCAAGAATGTGGCTCCAGGTCAAATTATGAATCCTTCTCCTAATGACATTAGGGGGTGGGAGTGGGGAAGATATTTGTGGCATAGTAATAACAATAAAAATTATCGAATGGATTTGTTAGTTGAAAAAATGAGAAAACAAAAATGAATAAATGTGT
This sequence comes from uncultured Methanosarcinales archaeon, assembly GCA_964434885.1. Lineage (GTDB taxonomy): Archaea > Nanobdellota > Nanobdellia > Woesearchaeales > GW2011-AR9 > CAYSWQ01. Next base: position 9,658 of record CAYSWQ010000030.1, read on the forward strand.
TGAATGTGGAAGTAGTAATCTAGTCAAAGAAAGAATAGGCCAGTCGGATGAAAAAAGAGTAATCTGCAAGGATTGTGGCTTATTGCAGATAAAAAAAGAAGAATATTTATTGAGTATAAATAAAGAAAAAGAGAAAATCAGATTTTACAAAATAATGAGGACTAACCAAATAAAACAACTATTATCCAAATATAAAGAAGGAAAAATAATTTTAGATATTATTGATAAAATAGATGATGAATATCAAGGAGGATTGATGGTTAGTTTCTCTAAGTTTGAAGAGTATTTAGAAAAACATGATCTTGAAAAAGAATACCTGAAAATTTTGAGGGAATTGAATGAAAAATAAAATAATTATTGGAGTTGTATTATTCTTTTTAGGAATTGTGGCTTTCTCATCAGCTGATCCTTTAGAAAACTTAAAACTAATTTCACAAGGACAATATCAAACTGATTTGTTTTCTGGGGCAGCGACATATTCTTATCCACTTATTGTTCCGCCAGGTGTTAATGGGTTGGAGCCGAAATTATTTGTTTCTTATAATCATCATGCAACTAATTCTCAGCCAACTCTTTTTGGGAATAGTTGGAATCTAAATCACAATCGGATAATTAGACATACTAGCCATACTCGTTCTAACACTGCGGATGATTATCACATCTTACAATTAGATGGATTAAGTTCAAAATTGGTTTATGTTGCTAGTGAAGGAAGATACCATACAGAAATTGAATCTTATTTACACATCAAAAAGAAAACAGGTGGTAACAACCAGAAAAAAGAATATTGGGAAGTCAAGAAAAAAGATGGGACCACATATCGTTTTGGATATAATCAAGATTCAGAATTAGTTTCTAACTTAGAAAATTATGTGGTACAATGGAGTCTAGATTCTGTAAAAGATACTCACAACAATGAAATTAAATATGCTTATGTGGAAAATCTAGGAACTAGTCAAGGAGTAGCTTATCCTTACAAAATCACTTATGGTCAAAACATAATTGATTTTAGTTATAATTCTAACAAACTAAAAGAAAGAGATCTTTACCAACTTGGGAACAAAGTTAAAAGATCATTAATTATTGAAAAAATTAATATTAAGAATCAAAATAAATTAGTTCGTAGATATGACTTCACTTTTACTTCAAAAGGAGAAAATATTTTTATACAAAAAATTAGGCAGTTTGATTCGAAAAGTGTTACATCAATGGATACTATTTTTGATTATTATCCAGAAGTTAAAGGTTGGAGTTTAGATAGTAAGTGGCAAATTCCAAGTGATGCTTATTTTGGGACAGACAAAGACCAAGGTACTCGTATGTTTGATGTTGATGGTGATGGAAAGGTTGATATTACTAAGATGAAAGACACTAGTACTCTTTCTTATTGGCAGAATAAAGGTTCTGGTTGGAATGCTAAGCAAACACAGAGTAGTTCATTTACAGGAGGTTTTGTAGATAGTAATGGAGTTGATAATGGGGTGAGGTTTGTTGATATCAATGGAGATACTAAAATAGATATGTTAAAAATTTCTTCTGGAACTGGGGCAGAAAAGAAATTGATGGTTAATTTAGGCAATGGTTGGAAATCTCAGTTACCAAGTTTACCTTCAGAAGTTAGTTTTGTGGAAAAGACTAAGAAATCAATTTTAGTTGGTAATACTGGGTATTATGAACCTTGTAAAATATATTCTTGTTCGTATTGTACAGGTTCAAAAAAAGTTTGTGATCCTAGTGCCAAAGAATGTTATGTTAAATGTACTAGATACTATTGTTGGGATTATTATGGAATTACAGATCTTGTTTGTTCTCCTTCATCATGTCCTTCTGGAACAACATCAGTACAAAAGAAAACCACAACAAAAACATGTACTATGAATTATGTTTCTAAACCAACCTACAAAACCGTCGATATTGCTGTGGACAAAGGTTATAGATTGGCAGACGTTAATGGTGATGGGAAAATTGATATTATTAAAGGAACTCCAACTGATCGGAAAACTTGGATTAATAAAGGTAGTTCTTGGAGTGTTGATAGTAATTGGCAAATTCCTAGTGGGTCTCATTTTGTAGATAAAGATGGAAAAGACCAAGGAATTAGATTAGCAGATGTTAATGGTGATGGAAGAGTTGATATAATTCAAGGAAAAGATAATGCCCAGGCTACTTGGCTTAATAGCGGAAAAGGATGGGTATTGGATACTAATTGGAAACTACCCACTGGAATGGTTTTTATCAAAAACGATAATCGACAAGGTGTTGTTTTTGCAGACATTAACAAAGATGGGTTGGTTGATTTTGTACATGCCAAAGGATCAACTGGTGTAAGTTGGATTAATAAAGGGAAAG
>CAYSWQ010000031.1:0-11591 GCA_964434885.1 uncultured Methanosarcinales archaeon
AAAGAAATTGATGGATTGTTAGATGATGAACGTTTGAAGAGAGAGCAGATTAAAATTAGATTTGCTGGTCGGATTCATTTGTTTCCGGAAGACATGCAGCAGAAAATGCATGAATTGATGGAGAAGACTAAAGAATATAATAAGTTCATAGTTAATTTTGCGATGGCCTATGGTGGTCGGGAAGAAATTGTTGATACTGTTAATAAGATGATTAAGGAAGGTCGAGAGATTACAGAAGAAAGTTTGCAGGCTAATATGTGGGTACCTGAGAATCTAGATATTGTGATTAGAACAGGTAATGAAAACCGTACTAGTAATTTCTTTGTGTGGCAAGCTTCATATGCGGAGTTGTTTTTCTTGGAGAAAATGTGGCCGGAATTTGAGAAGGAAGATTTAGTTAATGTTTTGGAAGAGTTTGAGAAGAAAAGACAAAGAAGGTTTGGGAAGTAATTTAAAGTAAGTAATTATTGATATTCTAATGGAATTACGAATGGATCTAGGTTTGAATATGGAATACTTGCCAATGGAGTTGGTTTATCGTTCTATAAAAGAGACAGATCCTTTGCATGGGTTGAGAGTTAATGAAAAAAATATTTTAGGTTATTTGAAAAGAGTTAATGGAATGTTAGTTAAACCAGAAGTGACTTTAGAAGAGCTACAAAGTAATTATATTACGGCTGCAAGCATCTATGCTTTTGTGCATCCAGTTTTGGGATTAGGTTTAGATGAAGTAAAAGAAAAATTTATGCAAATTTTAAGAAAAGGACCTTATGATGAAAGTAAACCTTTGGATTTATACTTTCAGAGAGCAGGGGAAGAATCACAAAAACGTTTTTTAGAAATTCATAAAAGTAATATTGAAGAAGAAGTATCTTTTAAAAAATCTAAATCATTGGGAAAAAGAGTTAATGAAGAAATTACTATTTTGATTGGCCAGTTGAGAAAAAAATATTTTGAGAGAGGCCATTTTTCTTTTACTAGTTATAATGATGTTTGTACTCCTTTGTTTAATTTAGAAGAAAGAGATGATGCTGGTGAATTAGATATTTATTTGAGAGAAAAGTTTGGTACTTTTTTGATTAATATACCTGAATGTTTTCGATAAGACAATAACCTTTTTATAAATAAAGATATTTCTTATTTTATTATAATTATTTAAAGAGGGGATGTAGATGTATAATAAGAAGATAGATGATGTTTTTCAAGAATTAAAGAGTTCTCCAAAAGGGTTGAGTGGTGATGAAGCAGCTACAAGATTACATAGATATGGTTTAAATGAATTAAAAGCTGAAAAGAAAATTCATCCGTGGCAGATCTTTTTTGGACAATTTAAAAGTCCTCTTATCTGGTTGTTGATTGTAGCTTTAATTATTTCTATTTTTATGAAGGAAGAAGTTGATGCGATTGTAATTGGAATAATTATTATTGCTAATGCGATATTAGGTTTTGTTCAAGAATTTAGGGCAGAAAAAGCAATTGAAGCTTTGAAAAAGATGGCTTCATTGAAAGCTAAAGTGTTTAGAAATGGGAAAGAAACAGCCATTGATGCCACTAAATTAGTTCCAGGAGATATTATTATTTTAGAAACTGGAGATAAAGTTCCCGCAGATGCAAGGATGTTTGAAGTTCATGATTTGCGAACACAAGAAGCAGCTTTAACTGGGGAATCTTTGCCAGTGAAAAAAGAATTAGATGTGTTGCCAGATAAAACAATGGTGGCAGATAGAAAGAACATGGTTTATTCTGGAACAATTGTTGCAGAAGGAAGAGGAATGGCAGTAATTGCAAGTACAGGAATGCAGACTGAATTTGGAAAAATTGCTAGATTGATTGAAGAAGCTCATGAAAAAGAAACTCCTTTACAAAAGAAATTACATACTTTGGGTAAATTTTTAACTGTCGCAGTAGTGGCGATTGCAATTATTGTTTTTATCGCTGGAATTATTGCTGGAAAGCCAATTTCTTTGATGTTTTTGACGGCGATTGCTTTAGCTGTAGCAGCGATTCCGGAAGGGTTACCAGCAGTGGTAACTATTGCTTTGGCAATTGGTGTCCAAAGAATGATTAAAAGGAATGCGTTGATTAGGAAGTTACCCTCAGTAGAAACATTAGGAGTAGTAAATGTTATTTGTACAGATAAAACAGGTACCTTAACACACAATCAAATGACAGTAACTAATATTTGGGCGAATGATAAAGTTTACCAAGTTACTGGTTCTGGATATAAAACTCAAGGTACATTTGTGTTAGATAATAAATTAGTTGATGCAGCTCCATTAGATATGTTATTGAGATGTGGTTCATTATGCAATGATGCAAAATTATCTCAAAAGAAAAAGAAAATTGAAGTTTTTGGTGATCCTACAGAAGCAGCATTGATAGTTTCAGCAGGAAAAGCAGGTTATGCTAATTCTAATTTGAATAAGAAATTTCCTCGAGTAGATGAAATTCCTTTTAGTTCTGCTCGGAAGATGATGACTACTGTTCACAAAGATAAAAGTAAAAAAGTTTCTTTTACTAAAGGGGCACCAGATATTGTTATTAAATTATGTGACCGGATTTTAGTTAACGGGAAAGTAGAAAGATTAACTTTACAGAAAAAGAAAGAAATTCTAAAACAGAATGAAAAATTTGCAGAGCAAGCATTAAGGGTGTTGGGTTTTGCTTATAATGATAAAACTAGTAGTCCAGAGAAGAATATGGTTTTTGTTGGATTACAAGCAATGATTGATCCTCCTCGGCAAGAAGTTAAAGAAGCAATTGCCCGTTGTAAAAAAGCAGGAATTAGAGTTATTATGATTACTGGTGATCACGCAACTACAGCGCAAGCGATTGCCAAAGAATTAGGGATTGAAGGAGGAGCATTAACTGGTCATGATTTGGAAAAAGTGGATTTGAAAAAAGCCATCAAAAAGACTTCAATTTTTGCTAGAGTTAATCCAGAACATAAATTGAAGATTGTTGAGATTTTGAAAAGACAAAAATTTGTGGTAGCAATGACTGGAGACGGAGTTAATGATGCTCCGGCTTTGAAAAAAGCAGATATTGGGGTGGCAATGGGGATTTCTGGAACGGATGTTGCCAAAGAAGCTTCAGATATGATTTTAACTGATGATAATTTTACCAGTATTGTTAATGCAGTGGAAGAAGGAAGGAATATTTTTGATAACATCAAAAAGTTTGTAATTTATTTGTTATCTAGTAATTCGGGAGAAGTATTAACTATTTTTACAGCGATGTTACTTGGATTGCCTTTACCTTTAATTGCAGTACAAATTTTATGGATTAATTTAGTTACAGATGGAGCTCCGGCAACAGCTTTAGGAGTTGAACCAGCTGAACCAAAGATAATGGAAAGGGCCCCGCGTAAAAGTAGAGGGGGAATTTTAAGTAAATATAATACAATTTGGACTTTAGCAGTCGGTTTGATTATGATGTTGGGAACATTAGGGGTATTTTATTATGCTTTGAAAACTAGTGGTTGGACAGGAGGAATAATTGATTTGAAGAATCCACCACATCATTACTTATATGCAACTACTTTAGCATTTACCACTTTGATGATGTTTCAAATGTTTAACGTAATTAATTGTAAGACTTTGAAAGCTTCTGTATTTAAGGAAGGATTGTTTAGTAATAAATGGTTGATTTGGGCAATACTTTTATCTGTTGTTTTGCAGTTGGTTGTAGTTTATGTGCCTTTTTTCAACAAGATTTTTAGTACTACAGCGATGTCTGGAATGGATTGGGTATTAGTGATTGTAGTTTCTTCATCTGTGTTTTGGCTTGGGGAAATTATTAAGTTGTTTAGAAGAGAGAAAGAGCACGAGTGATTTTTTTAATTTTTTTCTTTTTTATTGATTAAGAGTAAAAATAAAAAAATTAATACCTATAATGTTTAGATTTATATGGTCCTTCTACTTTTACTCCTAGATAGGCAGATTGTTCTGGAGTCATCTTGGTTAATTTTGCCCCTAGTTGATCTAAATGTAAACGAGCCACCTCTTCATCTAATTCTTTAGGTAGCATATAAACTCCAACTTCGTAATCTTTTTTCCAGAGATCTAATTGGGCTAAAACTTGGTTAGTAAAAGAATTACTCATTACAAAACTAGGGTGGCCAGTAGCACAACCTAAATTGATTAATCTTCCTTCAGCTAATAAAAAGATGGAATGGCCATCTGGGAAGGTATATCTATGTACAGGGCATTCACTACCTTTGATTTCTTCTTTAACAATTCCTGGCCAGTTTTCTAATTCAGCTACTTGAATTTCATTATCAAAATGGCCGATGTTACAAACAATGGCTTGGTCTTTCATTTTGCTCATGTGTTCAGCAGTAATAATATCTTTGTTTCCAGTAGTAGTTACATAGATGTCTGCTTTTGGTAAAGCATCTTCAATAGTAGTTACTTTGAATCCAGCCATACAGGCTTGTAAAGCACAAATAGGGTCTATTTCAGAAACTAATACTCTGGCTTTTTCATTGGCTAATGATTCAGCACTACCTTTACCAACATCTCCATAACCACAAACCATGGCTACTTTTCCAGACATTAAAACATCCATTGCTCTTTTGATTCCATCAACTAAAGAATGACGGCAACCATAAACATTATCAAATTTAGATTTAGTAACTGAATCATTAACATTAATAGCAGGAAATAAAAGTTGATTTTTTTCCATCATTTGATATAAGCGATGAACCCCCGTAGTAGTTTCTTCAGAAACACCTTTAACTTCTTGAGCTACTTTAGTCCATTTATTTTGGTTTTGTTGGTAAGTTTCTTTTAATGAGAGAATGAGTTCTTTGAAGTCTTCTCCTTCTTGAGAATAATCTTTTTCTAAGATAGAGGGGTCTTTTTCAGCTTCTACTCCTTTGTGAATCATCATGGTGGCATCTCCACCATCATCAACAATTAAATTTGGTCCTTGGCCGTTGAAATCTAAAGCTTTCTTGGTGCACCACCAATATTCTTTTAGGGTTTCACCTTTCCAAGCAAAAACAGGAATTCCTGCTTTGGCAATTGCAGCTGCCGCATGATCTTGAGTTGAGAAAATATTACAAGAAGCCCATCTTACTTCTGCCCCCAATTTAGCTAGAGTTTCAATCAATACTGCCGTTTGAATAGTCATATGTAAGGAACCCATAATCCTGGCTCCTTGTAATGGTTTTTGATCTTGGTATTTTTTTCTAACAGCCATTAAACCCGGCATTTCTTTTTCAGCAATTTCGATTTCTTTTCTACCGAAATCTGCTAAGTTGATATCTTTGACTTTGTAATCGGTGTTTGGTTGATTGGTTTGATTTAATTCGGAATTATTTCCTTCAGTATTTTGATTTCCTTCATAATTTTCCATTTTATTTTCCTCTAATTTGTTTTTTAGAAGTTTTTTCTTAACATATTTAAATAAATTGTGGAGTAAATAAAACTATTCTCCTTCAAATTCAATTAGACTAAAAACATTTAGGCCTTGGTTTTGTAGTTTGGTTCTACCACCGACTTCTGGAAGATCAATAATGACTGCAGCTTCATGGATATGGCCACCTAATTTTTGAACTAGTTGACAGGCAGCAGAAAGAGTTCCTCCAGTAGCTAATAAATCGTCAAGAACTAAAACTCTGTCTGTAGGGGCGATGGAATCTTGGTGCATTTCAATTTTATCTGTTCCATATTCTAGTTGGTATTCTTGGGAGACTACTTCGGGGGGAAGTTTGCCTTTTTTTCTGATTAAAACCAAAGGGAGATTTAATTCTTGAGCTAAGATTCCACCGAAGATAAAACCTCTTGAGTCGATGGCAGCAATTTTAGTAATGTTTTGATCTTGGTATCTTTCTTTTAATTTTTTAGTAGCGTGTTTGAAAGCTTGAGGATTTCTTAGTAAGGTTGAAACATCTCTAAACATAATTCCTGGTTTTGGCCAATTAGGTGTAGTTTTGATACTAGCTTTTAGATCAATTTCTTCTTCCTCTTCTTCCAGTGGTTTGTTTTGGTTAATTTTAGGGATTGTAGTAGATAATAAATTGGTTACTTTTTCGACATTGGCAGTAAAAACTTTAAGAACTTCTTCCCAAGAAACAGGAGTTTCATCTTCTTTCCAACAATCATAATCAGTTGACATAGCAATAGCAGCATAAGGGATTTTTGCCTCATTAGCTAAAGCTGCCTCTGGAGCAATAGACATGTTAATAACATCTGCTCCCCAAGAACGAAACATGTGCGATTCTGCTTTAGTTGAGAAACGTGGACCTTCAATAGTTACTACTGTGCCTTTTTCATGGTGTTTGAGATTTAGTTCTTGACAAGTTTTGATTAGTAATTGATTTAGTTCTGTATCAAATGGTTCAGCCATGGGGGTGTGAATTGGTTTATGGGGTTCAAAATTTTCAGTGAAAGATAATTTTCTTAATCTGGTAAAATCAATAAATTGGTCGAGAATTACTAAATCTCCTCTGTTGATATTTTCTCTTAAAGAACCTACTGCAGTGGTTGCAAGAATATGGGTGCAGCCTTGAGCTTTGAGGGCATGAATGTTTGCTCTGAAGTTTACTTGAGTGGGAGGAACAGTATGTGCTCTTCCGTGTCTAGCAATGATAATTACGTCAATGTTGTTGATTTTCCCAATTTTTAATGGAGAAGAAGGATCTCCGTAGGGAGTATCTACTTCTAAGTCTTGTGCTTCTTTTAATATTTCTGGATTATCTAGTCCTGATCCGCCGATGATTCCGATTTTTGTCATTTTGATTTGTTTAATTGAGTAAGGTATAAAAGATTTGTTGTATTGGATTCTATTTAATAGGAAATATTATAAATCTAAACATTTTCTTGTTAGCTATGGCAGAGGTTGGAGATAAAGTAAAGATTGTAACGAAGAAAAGAAGTGAAGAAGGTATTTTGATGCCTAGTCATGAGAAAGGAGTTGTGATTTTGAAGTTGAGTAATGGATATAATATTGGTTTTGAGAAGAAAGAGATTTCTGAAATCAAATTAATTAAAAAGAAAAAAGAAGTTTCTGTGAAAACTAAAAAGGTTGTTGGAAAGAAAAGTTTGCCAACAATTGCAATATTAAATTGTGGGGGAACAATTGCTTCTAAAGTTGATTATGAAACTGGTGGAGTAGTAGCTAAGTTTTCGGCAGAAGATTTGATGGAAATGTTTCCGGAAATTAGAAAGATTGCTAATATTGAAGCAGTAACGGTAGCACAAATGATGTCGGAAGATATGGGTTTTGCTGATTATCAAAAAATTGCGGTGGCGATTAAGAGATTGGATCGAGTGGATGGAGTTATTGTGGCTCAAGGGACAGACACTTTAGGATATACAGCTGCAGCTTTATCTTTTGTTTTGGAAAAAGTAAATGTTCCTGTTTTGTTGGTTGGTTCTCAAAGATCGACTGACAGGGGTAGTTCGGATGCATTTCAAAATTTAATTTGTGCCGCGCAATTTATTGTTAAAACTGATTTTGCTGGAGTAGGAGTGTGTATGCATTCTGCAAGTGGAGATGGGAAATGTGCAATTTTACCTGGAACTAAAACAAGAAAAATGCATACTACTCGAAGAGATGCGTTTAAGGCAGTTAATGGTTCGCCAATTGCTTTAGTTGATTTGAAATCCGGGAAAGTTGATTATTTAGCAAAAAAATATTCTAAGAGAAATGAAGAAGGAATTTTAGTTAAGGATAAATTTTCAGATAAAGTTGGGTTGTTGAAAACACATACCAACATGAATCCAAAGTTGTTTGAATTTTATGCTAATAATTACAAAGGGATTATTATTGAAGGGACTGGTTTAGGTCATGCTCCAACTAATTTAGGAAAAGATAATTTAAAAAATTATGAAATCTTGAAGAAATTTATTGCTAAAGGAGGAGTAGTGGGAATTACTTCTCAGTGTTTGTTTGGAGCAGTTAATCCTAATGTTTATTCTAATCTTCGTCGGTTATCCGAGATAGGATGTGTTTTTTGTGAAGATATGATTCCGGAAACAGCGTTTGTTAAGTTGGCTTGGTTGTTGGGAAATTATCCTGAGGAAGCTAAAGATTTGTTAGGGAAGAATTTGCGTGGAGAGATTAGTAAAAGATTAGTTTATGAAAAAGATTATTTAAAATGAAACTTGCTAGTTTATTATTAATTGTGGTGTTTTTGTTTTTGGTAGCTTGTGTACCGGTAGAGAAGAAATGTTCAGTTGATAGTGATTGTGTGAAAAAGACTTGTTGTCATGCAAGAGAGGCAGTGAATAAGAAATATGGTCCAAATTGTGCAAATAGATTATGTACAATGGAATGTGTTGCTGGGACAATTGATTGCGGACAAGGCAAGATTCAATGTGTTAGTGGTGAGTGTAAGGCTGTTTTGAAGAGTTAACTTTTTATTGTTATTAATATTTTGAAGATAAATGTATCCAGTATATTATGGAATTATGAAAGAGGAAGGTTTAGTAGGTAAGCTTAAGGAACAAGTGATTGGTGGTTTGACTGCTTTGACTATGAAAGGAGTTTATTGGTTAGCAGACAAAGATTGTCCAGAAGTAGTAAGTAAAACTTATCGTAAGTTTGAAGATACTTATTTTGGTTTTAAATAATTATAGTATGTTGTTGCCAATTGGTTGATAGATGATTTGTCTAGTGGCATCCATGGTTTGGTGGAAGTATTCGACTTTGGCTTCTTGTTGAGTGAAAGAGAAAATTCGATGATGTGGTCCGAGAACATCCATTTTTATTTTAGTGTATTTTGAATCTAATAAATTCATTAAGATATCTTCAACAAATTCTTCAGATTTATTAACCATTCCACCAACAACATAACACTGGCTATCTCTGGGAGTAACTTGGGTGAACCATTTAAAGAAATCTGTTAATTGCGTTAATTGAGTTAAATGGGCAAAAGGAGCATGGTTTTTGTGATGGCTAGCTATTGCTACACAGGACTCTAGGTAGTTTGTTCTACCAATGGCTTGATTTATGTCAATTACTCCTTTACTGTTTTCAGGAAAAGTTATGATACTCATGTATGGTTTTTAGAATGTTTTTTTATAAAGTTTTCTATTTTTTACTATTATTTGGTAGTTATATATCTGAGATAATAAGATTTTTAAAGAGAAGAAGATAATGTTTTTTTATGCGGGGGTGTCGGAGTGGTCAACTGAAATCAGATTTTTTTGATTTCAGACCTAACGAGCTAGGTTGAGGAGAATTAGAGTTTAACTCTTTTTTACAAACGCCTAGTGCCTTAGTGGCTGCGCGAGTTCGAACCTCGTCCCTCGCATTTAAGATACCTTTTTAAACCAAACTAAATTAGTAACAAAAATGACAACTGATTGGGAGATTGTTAAGACTGGAAAAGAAGTTAAATTAAAAAATCCTGTTTTTATAGAAGGTTTACCAGGTATTGGAAATGTAGGTAAGATTGCAGTTGATTTTCTGATCGAAGAGTTGAAAGCAAAGAAATTGTTTTCTTTTTTTTCATATAAATTTCCTCATTCTGTTTTTGTTAATGAAGACAATATGGTAGAGATGCCAAAGATTGAAGTTTATTATAAAAAATTTAAAAATAAAGATAAAAGAGATTTACTATTATTGACTGGAGATATTCAACCAATTGACGAAGAAAGCTGCTATAGTTTTTGTGATGAAGTTTTGAAATTGATTAAGAAATTTGGTGGTGCAGAAGTAGTTACTACTGGAGGAATTGGTTTACAACAAGTTCCAGAAAAACCACGAGTATATTGTACAGGTAATGATGAAGAATTGATGCAGAAATATATCAAAAAAGGAATTTTAGTAGAAAGAGATATTTTTGGGGTAGTGGGACCAATTATTGGTGCTTCTGGATTGTTAGTGGGCCTTGGTAAAAAAAGAGGAGTTAAAGGGGTTGCTTTGTTAGCAGAAACGTTTGGTCATCCGATGTATTTAGGAATTAAAGGAGCCAAAGAATTGTTAAAAGTCTTAGATGATCGTTTTAATTTGGGAATGGATTTGAAAAAATTAAGTAAAGAAATTGTCAAATTAGAGAAAGAAGTGATGAAAAGAACTAAAGAATGGGCGGAAGTAAGTAAGAAGAAAACTGCTGGTGCTCATGGTCGAAATAAAGAAGCTAGTTATATTGGATGATTTTTTTTAAATTCTTATTTTTTAGACGAGAGTGAATAAAAACATTTATAAATGAAAAGGGAATGGTTTAGACTATGTTGAAAAAGAGGTTAAGTGTAGATAGATGTAGGTGTAATTCTAATTATTTTAAGAGTAGAAAAGGACAAATTACGATTTATATTATATTGGGAATATTGATTCTTTTTGCAGCCATTTTAGTTATTTTGATGCAAAGAGAAATTGTGGTTTTTAAACCAGGAGAACTAATTCCCACTAAAAAAGGACAGGTGGAGAATTTTTTAACAAGTTGTATTAAAGAAAAAGGAGAAGAAGCTATTTTTTTGATTGGTTTACAAGGTGGTTATCTTAATGTTTCTAATCAGATTCAAAAAGATGCTTCTCAACATTTGAAATTATCTCCATTTACTTTTGTGCCTTATTGGGCTAAAGGAGAATCAACTAGGATTCCACCTTTGAAAGATATTAAGAAAAGAATTGATACCTATATTGAATCAGAATTGAGAGATTGTTTAATTCTTAATCAACAATTCAATAAAACATATGACATAATTGAGAAAAGCAGTATAGTTTCTAATACTGAGATTGTGGATAAAAAAGTTATTTTTAATGTACGTTGGGAATTGGATGTTAAGGATAAAGCTGGAGAGGTCATTTCTCAATTACTAGATCATGTGGCAGAATCAAATATAAAATTAAAAAGAGCTTATGAAACTGCAGTATCAATAATAAAAACAGAGATGAATCAATTGATGTTTGAAGATTTAACTATTGATTTGTTGTCAGTAGGTCATCCTAAAGTTCCAATCACAGGGGTAGAATTAAGTTGTTCTCGGAAGAAGTGGTCAGTTAGCGAAACGAGAAAAACTTTTCAAGATATGTTGAGAGTAAACATTGCCCAATTAAAAGTTAAAGGAACAAATTATGTAGATTTTCCAAAAACTCAACCTTATTTTCAAAATCATTATGTGTGGGATACTGGGGTAAAATACAAAGATGTTGATGTTGCATTTTCATTTAGTAATAATTTTCCTTTTTATTTTGAAGTTACTCCTCAAGAAGGAGGGGTAATGAAAAGTGGAATGACTGCTGGTTCAGAGATGATTTCTTATGTTTGTTTACAATTGTGGAAATTTACTTATGATGTTAATTATCCTGTTTTAGTGCAAGTTAAAGATGATAAATCAAAATTTGTTTTTAATTTGGCGTTAACAGTTCATGTTAAGAGAAATAGAGGAAATAGAAAAAGTCAAGGAGTTTTAACTCCGTCTGGAGTATCTATCGAATACGCTACTGCTGATGATTACTGTAATAAAAGGAAAATTCCAATCACAGTTAATACTTATGAGTTAATCGAAAATAATGAAACTGGAGTTTACTGGAGAGAGCCGTTATCTGGAGTTAATTTGACTTATACTTGTTTGAAATACAAATGTGATATTGGAGAAACAAATTATAATTTTGCACAAAAAGGTCATGTGGCA
>CAYSWQ010000032.1:0-11295 GCA_964434885.1 uncultured Methanosarcinales archaeon
GCTGTAATTTTATAATAGGGGATCAAAAAATAATTGGCGAATTTCAACTACATGTTCATACTTATAAAACCATTGCCGTCTTAGCTAATTTAGATAAAGAAGAAATTGAAAAAAATATAGTATGTACTCCTTCCAAGGCACTAGATGCTGGTTCATATGTGTTAAATTATTCTGTCCAAATCGAAAACTTACAATCAAAATCTCGGTTAACTCGAGCATTTATTGGAGCTAAAACTGGGAAAGAAAGAAAGGATTTAATCACTAAATTAAAAAGCAGTTACCCAAATCTAAAACCTGGTTCTCAATCTGCCCAAGATCCTGTACGTATCAACTTCGCTCTAGGTGAACCTCCTAACGACCCAATCATTGAAAAAGATGATTATCTTTTACTTAGAGCCGATATTCAGAAAACTTCTCTCGGAGATATTCAAAAAATAAGAAAATATCAAGTTGATCTTAACCCCATTTCCAAACAAAATTGTTTTGAAGAAACTACTCTTAATAAATTAAGTACTTTAATTCCCAAACCAGGTCAATTTTTTGGCAACACCATTCCTTTAGTTTCTTGTTTTATCAAAAGTGGATCAATTCCCTTAACTCTTAACGACCCAAAAGATTTTGTCATCAAAGAATTTGAAGCCAGTATCGTCTATGACTATCAAATTGAAAAGAAAGATACTATTAAAATTGAATTAATAAAATGAAATCAAAATTTAGAAAAATAGCCATCTGTATCTCAATAATTTTAGCTTTATTACTTTCTAGTTGTGGAAGCCAAAATTCATCTAATCTATTAACTAAAAATTATAAAACTGGATATAATGGGTTAACAATTACTACTTTAGAAAATTATCCTCCCACCACAGTTTATCCTTCTTCTAATTTTGGAATGGTAATTAAATTAGATAATCAAGGTGCCTACCAACTATCTAATGGAAAAGTAGAAATTGTTGGTTTTGATAATAAATATATGATTTTAGATCAGTATCTTCAAGAAATTAGGTCTTTATCTGGAAACAATTATCTAGAAGGGAAAAGCCACACTAATCCGAAAGGAGAATTTAGTTATTTAGAATTTAAAGCCACTTCCAAAAAACTCTTTAATGGTTCTCAAATGTATCATGCTCCTTATTTTATCAAAGCAGAATATGATTATCAAAATGAATTAACCCATACAGTTTGTATCAATCCAAATTTGTACGCAGTCAATGATGCAGGTTGTAAAGTAACTTTCCAAAAATCATTCAGTGGTCAAGGTTCACCTGTGGCAATTACAGATATGGAAGAAGTTATTCATCCTGGTTCTATCCCTCAAGCTGAATTCAGATTCAAAATAAAAAATAATGGACGTGGAAAAGTAAAAAAAATAAATTTAAAAACAGCCAAATTAGGCAAGGATAATTTAATTTGTGAATTTAGAAATAATCCTGGAAAAAATAAAAAAGAAATAACTTTTAAAAATAAACAGGAAACAACTTTAATCTGCAAAAAAGCAATTAGTTCTGGTAAATCTTATTATACTACATTATACATCGATTTTAGTTTCCATTACAATTTAGAAGAACAAAAAAGAATTATGATTAAGGATGAACCATAACCAAAAAACTTATAAGAGTCAAAAAAAGCACTATAATTTAAGATGAAAAAAGTAGTTTTAGGAGTATTATTAATCTCTTTATTATTTATTAGTTCTTGTGCTTTCAAACCAGCTGCTGGTGAAAAACCATTAGACACAATTTCTGCTTTGAGACAAGTTCAATCTGGGACGCAAGGAGTAGATATAAAATTTGTTAATAATTATCCACCCACCACTTTATATGATACTACCGACTTAACCATTCTAGCTGAAGTTTGGAACAAAGGAGCTTACGATCTAAAAAGAGGAGATTGTTTTGTTCACTTATTAGGTTATGACAAAAATATTATTAGGAATATTCAAACATTTCGTGCTTGTAATTCTGCCGGAACTTTAGAAGGTAAAAAAGTTTACAACCTTAAAGGTAGTTCTAATCAAATCGAATTTAGTTCAAAAAATTTAAAATTACCCTATAAAGTAAACGAATACAGTCCAAATTTAAACTTAGTTACTTGTTATAAATACCACACTGTAGCTAATCCATTAGTTTGTGTTGAAAACTCTTTATATCAAACCAGTTCACAACAAAAATCTTGTATTGTTAAAGATGTGAGAATGAGTGGACAAGGAGGTCCTGTAGGTGTAAGTTATGTTGATGTAGAAATGGCTGGAGATAAAGCAATTTTCGCTATCACCATCAAAAATTACAATAGTGCTGGTCGAATTATTAGTCCAGCAACTAGTTTGTCCTATTGTCCAACTAATTTAAAATATACAGATTTCGACCAAGTGTATTATAATGTTGTTTTAAGTGGAGGGAGTAAAATAGATTGTAAACCCAACAACAATTATGTAAGATTAAATAATAACGTCGGTAAAATTATTTGTTCTTTCCGAATCGGAAACACTCAAGCTTATGAAACTCCGTTAATGATTGATTTAGATTATAATTATATGCAAGGTTTAAGAAAACCAATAAAAATCATTGCTACTCCTGGATATTCTTAATTAAAGGACTTACAAAAAGACTATTTTCATTAAAATGACCATAATTTTTATTTTCTCTATTATAAGAACCATATAAAAAATGTAATTTCAAACCATTATTCTTTATCACCAACTCAATCTCTTCTCGTGTAAAAAAACGATTCGTGGCTGTAGCTACAATCTTCTTAACTTCTTCACCTTTTTCTTTAATCAAATAAACATATGCTACATCCACTAAATTCTTTATTTCGGTCTCTTCAAAAAATCTAACTCTTGCTACATCTAAATTTTTCCCACTATGTTTTTGTGTTTTCAATTTTTCCGATTCGAATAAATTCAAAGTACCAGTTTCCAAAAAAGCTATCCCTTCAGGATTTAAACTCTTCTTAACACAACTCATCACTTTTCCCAAATCCTCAACATCTTTACAAGCAAAAGTTAAAACAGAAAATAAAGAAATAACTGCATCGAATTTACCAAAATAAAAATTTTTAATATCTGCTTTATGAAAATTTATCTGAACTTCTTCCTTTTCAGCTTTTTTCCGAGCTAAATCAACTTGATTAACATTATAATCAAAAGCTGTAACGTGATAACCTCTTTTTGCTAACATAATTGCATGGGTTCCTGTTCCACACCCACAATCCAAAATAGTCTTTACTCCTTCTTTTTTAAACATCTCATCCAAATAATCAACCTGAGATGAAAAATCTCTATTTGCCCCAATTAAATAATCATAATTCGCCCTATACAATTCATTTAATTTTATATTCATTTTCTACCTCAACTAAATTTTCTAATTCTGAAGGATTAATTATTAGATCTGTCTTTCTAGAAAGTTGATAATAAGCATCAACCAACAACCCCGTTGCTAAAAAATTAGTTCCTACTGAAACAAAATTAGCAATATATTCTAGAACATAATAAGTTTCAAATGTTCCCCCCATAAAATATCAATAACTCACTTATATATTAAATTTCTGGTTCAAATCAACATATATTACTTACTAGCCCCCGTTAAATTTATATACATTAAAGTTTTTATTTCTTTATTAATACTTAAAAGAGGTACCTAAAATGAATATAAAACATTTAATATTGTTCTTAGTCTTAATTAGTAGTTTATTTTTAGTTAGTTGTACAGATACTAAAAAAACTACCACTACAAGTAAAGTTTTTATTGGTGGAACTCAAGGAGCAGTAACTAAATTTGAAGCTTTCGGAGTAACCGAAAACAACATCTATACTGTTTTTGATACTGAAGAATTTCCTTTAGAAGTTACTTTAACAAACAAAGGAGAATATGATTTAAAAGCAGGTGATGTAGAAGTAACTTTACTTGGTCCTTCTCAAAAAGAATTTACTGGAATTTCTTCTTGGAAATTAAAAAACACTGGTAAAATTGACAAAATATCTAAATTATTAACTACAGGGGGAGAAGAAACTATTTCTTTTGCCAAAAACGCAAAATACAAAGGTGATGTTACTGGACTACAACAAAGAACTTGGTTTGCTAATGCTGATTATAATTATGAAACTTATTTAATTGTACCTGAAGTATGTCTTAAAGAAGATTTAACAGACAAAAGAGTATGTAAAGTTAGTGAAAAAAAGACCTTCCACGTTTCCGGAGCACCTGTAACAGTTACTAGTGTTGAACAAAGCACTGCCGGTAAAGGAATTATGGCTTTAAAAATTAAAATTTCTGACAAAGCTACTGGAAAAGTTACCAAACAAGGTAAAGACTTTGGAACTCGAGAAGAACTTACTTTCTCTATTGATGACTCCGAATGGGAGTGTAAATCTGGTGGCCGTGTAAATGAAGCTAAATTAATCAAAGATGAAGCAGAAATTCTATGTAAGTTGAAAAAAGCCCTAACTAAAAACACTTTGTCAACAAGACAATTAAAAGTAACTTTCAAATACAAATACAGATCTTTGATCCAAGAAAAGTTAGGCATTAAAGAAACAACTAAGTAATTTTATTTATTTTCTTTTATTAAATTATTTCTATCTACTACCAACCATAACCACAAAAGCTAAAAAGCTCTCTAATTGAATAAATTCGTCTGAACCTTCTGACATTCTAAACTCTGTTTCTCCACATTTCTCAACAATTTCTACTTTCTTTCGATCATCAGTTTCCAAATTCCAAATCTCCTTTTGAATTTGTCTAATTACATCCATTCCCGATAAACCATATTCCAACATCAAATCCAATAGTTTGCCTCTAGCGGTAACAAAATTGTTCCCCAGGGATAACTCCAAAATCTCCTTAACTTCTTTAGGTTTGGCCACAGAAGCCATAGAATAAACTAATTCTTTGTCTATCGTTTTATTAATCACTGAACAACTTTGCATCACATTCTCTAATTTTCGACAATCTCCTTCACAAATCTCAAACAACACTTCTTTTGCCTCAGAAGATATTTGTAATTCTTCTTTTAATGCAATTTTATCAACCATAGAAAAAATATTTTCTTTACTTAATGGTTTAAATCTGAATACTGCACATCTACTTTGAATTGGGTCAATAATCTTGCTACTATAATTACAACTTAAAATAAAACGACAAGTCTTAGTATAATTCTCCATCGTCCGTCTCAAAGCCTGCTGAGCTTCCTTGGTCAAAGCATCACTCTCATCTAAATAAATAATCTTAAAAGGCACATTTCCAATCGCTTTAGTTCTAGCAAAATCTTTTACTTTAACTCTAACAACATCAATTCCTCTTTCGTCAGAAGCATTTAACTCTAAAACATTCTGTCTCCAACTCTCTCCAAATAATTCTTTCGCAATAACCAAAGAAAGTGTTGTCTTTCCCACTCCAGCTGGACCAGAAAACAACAAATGTGGCATATTCTGCTGCTCTACAAAAGCTTTTATTTTAGTTAAAATCTCTTCTTGTCCTTTAACTTCCTCAAAAGTACTCGGACGATATTTCTCAGTCCAAATAGTTGAATTAGCCATACTCTTTCACAAACACCAATCTTTATAAGTTTTATCTATCTGCAGAATAATTAAGAAAAATTATCAATTAAAAACGCCGAAATAATTTTCTCCCTTGATGTAAAAGAGCATCATATTGGTCTTTTAATCGTTCATAAGCTCTTTCTCCACGTGGAAGTAATTGACAATGCACTTCTTTTTTAGTTTCGTCTTTGGGATTATAACCTGCACCAAGAACTTTTAAATAACCATTATCTACAAAAGGATCTAAAAAAGACAATTCTCCTCTAAAATATTGTACAGTTACAGGCGTAGATAATTTTTCTTCCTTATTTGCTAAATCGCCGACGTTCAATAAAAATTTAATTCTTGCTTCTAACAACTCCTCTGCTTCCGTCATAATCCAATTATCTAAAATAGAACTATATAAAGATTGTTAACTTAAAAAATAGATTTCACTCTTCCTTCTTCATATAAATAGTCCTTGTCGGATAAGGAATCCCAATACCTTCTTTATTCAAGGCATCATAAATTCGCTGAGTAGCTTCTAATTTTCTCTTATGGGAATCTTTCCAATTATCAATCCAAAATAATGCTCTAAAATTCAAAGCCGAATCAGCCATTTCTAAAAACTGAACTTGTGGGTCTGGATCATCTAAAATAATATTCTTCATCTCACGCACAGTTCCTAAAACCACTTTCTTAACTTTTTCTATATCACTACCATATTCTACTCCAAAATCAACTTTAACTCTAATGGTAGCTGAAGGATGAGTATAATTCAAAATTCGACTATTAGCCAAATATCCATTAGGAACATGAATAATTTCATTATCATAAGTTCTAATCTTAGTGCTTCTTAAACTAATATCTCTTATTTCTCCTAATTCTCCACTCTCTAATTTAATTTTATCTCCCACTTCAAAATTTTTATCTAATAATAAAGTAATTCCACCAAAAATATTTTTCAATGAATCTTGTAAAGCAAAACCAATCACTATACCTCCTACTCCAGCTCCTGCTAAATATGGAGTGATATTTACTCCCCAAATTTTCAACAACCATAATACAGCAATAATTGTCATTATCACTTTGACAATCTTATGAAACAAAGGCAACAACACATCATCAATTTTACTTTTTGTTCGATGAGCCATAGTTTTACTCCAACCTTCAATAATTACATCAATTGCTGCCCCAATAATAAAAATGAAAACAATTGCCATAATAGAATTCATTAATTGTGCTATCCAACCAGTAGCTCCTAAGTTAACTAACGCCAATTTAACCCCGTAAGCTAAAATCAAATAAAAGAATGGTTTTTTGGTTTTTGCAAAAATTAAATCATCTAATTCTGTTTTGGTTTTCGCAGCAAATTTTTGTAAAAACTTCTCAAAAATAAACAATAATAACCAAGCACCAATTATGGCCAAGACTACAATTACCAAAGAAATAATATATTTATTACCTAAAAGAGGAACACTAGTTACTAAATTATTCCATTGATTTACAATAATTTGCTGAACCATCTTATAATGTTTCCAATAGACCTATTTAAATATTATGTTTTTTTATTTACTTTAAGACCTAATTCTCCTAACTGTTCACCAGACACACCACTTGGAGCGTCCAACATGACATCTTTAGCATCTTTATTTTTTGGAAAAGCAATTACTTCTCGAATAGATTCTTCTCCAGCCATTAACATAGCCCAACGATCTAAACCAAATGCAATTCCTCCATGAGGTGGTGCAAACTGCAAGGCATCTAATAAAAATCCAAATTTTTCTTTTTGTTCTTTTTCATCAATTCCCAAAGCATCAAATACTTGCTGTTGAACTTTTTCATCAGAAATACGAATTGATCCTCCTCCGATTTCTACTCCATTCAAAACCAAATCATATGCTCGAGATTTAACTTTCTCTTTATCATCATTCAAATACTTAAGATCTTCTAAATTTGGAGAAGTAAAAGGATGATGCATACTAATCATCCTATTCTCTTCTTCACTAAATTCAAACATTGGGAATTCGGTTACCCATAAAAAGGCAAATTTCTCTTTTTCCTTTCGAATATCCGGCTTATCTGATTTATATTTTTTCATCGCTTCTTCATAAGTCATTCGCGGAAAAGGAAGTTTAATTTTTTCTCCAATAACTTTATCAAAAACAAATTGCATCAGCTTCTCAAGTAAATTGTAAATATCTTCTTCTTCCACAAAACTCAATTCCATATCTAACTGTGTAAATTCTGGTTGTCGATCTGACCTTAAATCCTCATCCCGAAAACATCTAACAATTTGAAAATATTTATCAAAACCAGAAACCATCAATAATTGTTTAAATAATTGAGGAGATTGAGGTAAAGCATAAAAATTCTTAGGAAATTTCCTAGACGGAACCAAATAATCTCTAGAACCTTCTGGAGTAGATTTTCCCAAACAAGGAGTTTCTATTTCTAGAAAATTCTCCTGGTCTAAAAAATCCCGAATCGCTTTAGCTAATTTATGACGCAAAATAATATTTTTTTGCATTCTTTCTTTACGTAAATCAATATATCTATACTTGAACCTAGTTTCTTCCGAAGATTCTATTTCTTCACTTAAATCTAAAGGCAAAGTTGGAATTTTTTTCAAAACTTCAACACTAGAAGCACTTAATTCTACTTCTCCAGTTCCTTTTTCCTTAACTTGATTAGCTGGACGAGCTTTCACTTCCCCTTTAATCTGTAAAATATCTTCTTTGTTTAAATTTCGAAAATCTCGAGCCAAATCTTTATTTAAAAAAACTTGAATCTTACCATATCGATCTCTTAAATCAAGAAAACCAATTTTTCCGCCAATTCTAATTGAATCAACCCAACCAGCCAAAACTACTTTTTGACCAGCTTCTTTCTTACTTAATTCTCCACAAGTATGTGTTCTTAACATATCTTTAACGAAATACTATTTTTATATAAAGTTTACTATGTAATAAAACAACAAAACTTCCACAAATATTAAATACTAAAACATTTCCCAAATAATATGGAATTAATGACTTTAGTTATTGTCTTAGGAATAGCAATTTTTGTAGTTTTTTTCGGAAAAATTTTGAGTCATGCTTTAAAATTCTTCTTCTACATCTTATTAATAGTCTTGGCATTAGTATTTGTTTTTGGGGTTTCCCTCAGTGATGTCATAAATTTTGTTCAAGAATTAGTTTTTATGACTTTTTAAAATTATTTAGTTAGTTTTGCCAAATGAGCCGCATTTTTTACTAAAATGTAAAAAATCACTGCGGCGTGCAAACTTAACTAAATATGTAATTTAAAACAAAAGATTTAAAACCAAAAAAATATTTCTAAAAGTTATGGGATTTTTAAAAAGACTATTTGGAAAAAAAGATGATTTTGATTTAGATGCCCCTTTACCTGGTGAAGGGTTACCTGGTGAAAAACCAATACAAGGCCTAAATGATTTTTCGAAAGACACTTCTCTTCCTACAGACAATTTAGGTTTAGATGAAAAACCAGTTATTCCTGATGAACCACAAAGTTCTGGTTTACCTTCCCATTTAGAAGATCCTCTAGCTCCAAGTCAACCTGCTTTAACAAAAACGGCACCAACTCCTCCTGGAACTCCTCAAAGAGATTTAGAATTAATCAATAGTAAATTAGATACTTTAAAAGCAATTCTTACTTCAATGGATCAAAGAATTGCTAATTTAGAAAAAGTTGCCGGTGTTGAAAAAAACAAAAAGATGCCTTGGTAATCAAAGAAATTTTTCTTCCAATTTTTTTCGATATTGCTCCAAATTAAAATCAGTTACTCGAGCAACTCCACTTTCAATTGCTGCTTTAGCTACTGCCAAACTTACTTCTACTGCTGCCCTTTTATCAAATGGTTTTGGAATAATGTAATCTTTTCCAAAAGAAAGTTCTTTTAATCCATAAATATCCAAAATATCTTGTGTTACTGGCAATTTAGCTACTTTAGCTAAAGCAATAGCTGCTGCTTTTTTCATTGATTCATTTATTTTCTTCGCTCGAATATCTAAAGCCCCTCGAAAAATAAATGGAAATCCTAAAACATTATTAATTTGATTAGGATAATCACTTCTTCCCAAAGCCATAACTACATCAGATCTTGTTTTTCTCGCTAATTCATATCCTATTTCTGGATCTGGACTAGATAAAGCAAAAACTATTGGATTTGAACCCATACTTAACAACATTTTTGGTGTAACTAAATCTTTGGTAGCTAAACCTACAAAAACATCTGCCCCCACAATGGCTTCACTTAATGTTCGTAATTCAGTGTTAACTACAAATTTTTGTTTATATTCGTTCATTCCTTCTGTTCTACCTTCGTAAATAACTCCTTTACTATCACAAACAATAAGTTGATTTTTTTTCAAACCCAAATCAAGATAAAATTGAGCACAAGCCAAACCTGCTGCTCCTGCTCCCAAAATAACTACTTTAACTTCTTCTATTTTCTTATCTACAATTTCTAAAGCATTTAACAATCCTGCACCAGAAACGATAGCAGTTCCATGTTGATCATCATGAAAAACAGGAATTCCTAAATTCTGTAATTTTTTTTCAACTTCAAAACATTCTGGGGCCTTAATATCTTCTAAATTGATTCCCCCATAAGTAGAAGCAACTAATTTAACTACATTAATCATTTCCTCACTTTCCAAAGAATCAATCAATAAATCAACTGCATCAATATCTGCAAATTTCTTAAATAACAAAGCTTTTCCTTCCATTACAGGTTTACTAGCTAAAGCTCCAATATTCCCCAAACCCAAAACTGCAGTGCCATTAGAAACCACTGCCACCAAATTAGATTTATTAGTATATTCGTAAGACATTTCAGAATTTTTTTCAATTTCCAAACAAGGATACGCTACCCCTGGAGAATAAGCTAAAGCCAAATCTTTTTGTGTTTCAGTTTGAGTCTTGACAAATGTAGCAATCTTTCCTTTCTTTTCCGCATGATAATCAAGAGCCTCTTTTTCCATGAGAATTATATATCCTTAATCAATCATTTATAGATTTTACGGAAATAAAACATTAATCAAAACAAATTTAAAGTCAACTATATTTTAATATTAAATAACTAAAATGAATAAACACAAAAATAAAATATTACTTTTTTCATCACTATCTATCATTATTATTCTATTGGATCAATTAACTAAATGGTTAATCATAGAATTCCAACCAACTTTTAATTTAAAAATATTGACTATACACTTAATAAAAAATACAGGAGCTGGTTTTGGAATACTAAAAAATCAAACTTGGTTGTTAGCACTAATCTCTTTACTAGTTACTTTACTGATTATTTATTATTATCCAAAAATACCCAAAGAAAATTTCCCTCAAATAATGACTGCTTTATTCTTAGCTGGAACTATTGGTAATTTAATTGACAGAATATTTAGAAAATTTGTCATCGATTTCTTAGATTTCCACTTCTGGCCAGCTTTCAACATCGCAGACGCTGCAATAACAATTGGAGCTATTGGATTAGTAATTTACTTTTGGAAGAAATAAAATTAATTAACACAACTATGTCCACGATAGCCTTTCTTATTAGCTGATCTTTTATCATTAAACCAAACCATTCTTTTCTTAACTATTCTTTTCGCCCAATCACATTTCGGTTCATGATAAACACTACCTCCTGTACTAGCCACATATTTTCCAGGAGAATGAACTGTTTTTTTCTTTACTGACTTAACAACAGATTTAGTATCACTATTAACAGGAGCAGCAATTCTAACTTTAAC
>CAYSWQ010000033.1:0-10579 GCA_964434885.1 uncultured Methanosarcinales archaeon
CCGAAAAGTTAGCGTCTTTACCGACGACAAGGCAAATAAAAAATTACGCATAACATCTTTTATCTGTAGTTTGTTCGTGATAACGAGTAAAAAAAATAAAAGATAAAAGATGTTATTTGGAGTTGTTTAGGAACTCTTCAAGTAATTCATGGTTTTTGCACATTAAATCCATCAATTCATCGAGATTCTTGTTTAGCATTGCAAACTGAAAGCCTTTGCTTTTGTTGTATCTGTTGTAAATAATTCCTTTCATTCGATTGTAGAACTCTAATAAGATGAGTTCATTTGTTCTTTCAAAATCTTTTATTTGCATTTTACACCTCTTGATTTTTTCCCAATCCTGCGCCAGGTGCTTATGTGGTTTTAAGAAAACAACAATATTGTTCCTCAGCACCAAAAATCGATCAAGAGGTTTCCAAAAAAAAAGAGTAGTGGACAAGTGGACAAGCTCAGGTAGAGTTTATATAGAATTAGATTATTGATAAAATATGACATTCGCAAGATTAACACAAGAATTAAAGATTAGAAGATGTAGTCCTAAAACCCTTAAAGCTTATTTACACTACAATCAGAAATTTTTATTATTCTGTAAAAAAGATACATCTCAAATTACTACTCAAGATATCAGAAATTATCTAGAATATTTAATCGACCAGAAGTTATCTGGTAACACTATCAGATTAGCTTACAATTCTTTATTATTTTATTATCATCAAGTATTATGTAAACAGTTGATGAGAAATATTAAAATTCCAAAAAAAGACCATCAAATGACTATTGGATTAACTAAAACAGAAGTGAATCAATTACTTGCTGCTATCAAAAACCCCAAACATCGTTTACTTATTGAATTAATCTATGGTTCTGGTTTAAGAGCTTCGGAAGCAGTGAAAATAAAATTTAAAGATATTTTCATTAAAGAAAAAATGCTAATAATCAAATCAGGTAAAGGGAGAAAAGATCGTAGAACAATCTTGTCTCAGAAATTTATATCGGATTTTAAAACGCATCTAAATAAAGACAATTATTTATTTCCCGGAAGAAAAAATCATTTAACTTTACGCAGTGTGCAACAAATCATCAAGCAGGCCGCCACTAGAGCAAAAATAAAAAAACGTGTTTATCCCCATTTGTTAAGACATGCTTTTGCTACGCATTTACTACAAGACAACGTCGATACTTATTACATACAAAAATTGCTCGGACATCAATCTCAAAAAACTACTGAAAATTATATCCAAGTAAATAATGTCTCTAATATTAAATCTCCATTAGATTAAGTTAATTTTTTCTAAATAAATTGGGTTTAATAGGTATGTCTTCAAAAACTAAAAATTTATAAATGAACTCAATATTCTAATCAAAAAAAGAAGATAAAAATATTCTGGGTGTGTAATATGGAAAATCAATTAAAAACTGGAACTACTACTGTAGGAATTGTGTGTAAAGATGGGATTGTGATTGGAGCAGATAAAAGAGCTACAGCTGGCAATCTAATTGTGGATAAAAGAGCAGACAAAGTACATTTAATCAATGATAATGTAGCAGTAACTATTGCTGGAACTGTTAGCGATGCTCAACTATTGATTAAGTTAATTAGAGCAGAATTAAAATTAAAAGAAATTAGAACTAATAAAATCCCTTCAATGAAAGAATCAGCTAACTTATTAGGTGGATTATTATATTCAAATATTAGAAGACCAAGTATGTTACCTGGAATTGCTCATTTTTTGATGGCAGGAAGAGATAAATTAGGTGCGCACTTGTATGATTTATTTCCAGATGGAAGTGTTACTAAAGTAAAAGATTTTATCAGCTCTGGATCTGGTTCAGTTTTTGCTTATGGGGTTTTAGAAAGCCAATACACTCCAGAAATTACTATTGCTGAAGGAGTTGAATTGATTACCAAAGCAATCAATACTGCTTTGCAAAGAGATTCCTGTTCAGGAAATGGTCTTGATGTAGTAACAGTTACTAATCAAGAAATAAAAAAAGCTCGTCATCGAGAAATAACTACTGAATTATAAATTTAGTTTTAAAGGGAAATTAAATATTTTCCTATTTGTAAAAAGTAAGGGGAGAGATTAAAATAACTGAGAAAAATTCTTTTCGAATTTTTGGAAGACTACGGAGGTTTTGAATATGCCAGATATACTAAAAGAAATTATCAAAAAATTACCAGCAGGAAAAATATCAGATGGTGCTTTTGAAGCAGCTAATATTGTACTTTATACTAAAGATAAAGATTACTTCTTAGATAACAAAGGAACAATTAAAGAAGCAGTGAAGGAATTTAAGAAAAGGATAGAATTGAGACCTGACCCCTCGATGTGTATGACTTTGGAAGACGCAGAGAAACAGATTAGGAAAATTCTACCAAAAGAATGTGAAGTGAAAGAAGTAATTTTTGACCCTCCGAGATCAATGGTTATTGTTCATGTGGAAAAACCAGGTTTAGCTATTGGAAAACAAGGAGAATTGTTAAGGGAAATCAAAGCCAAAACGATGTGGGTCCCATTTATCAAAAGAATTCCCCCTTTAAGATCAAAATTAACTGAAAGTATTAGGTCAGTATTATATGAAAATGCTGATTACCGAAAGAAATTTCTAAATAAAACAGGCCATCGTATTTATGATGGTTGGTTAAGAGAGAAAAAACATGAATGGGTAAGAACTTCTTTTTTGGGGGCTGCTCGACAAGTAGGTCGTTCATGTATTTTATTACAAACTCCAGAATCAAGAATTATTTTAGATTGTGGAATTGATGTTAGTCAAGATGGTTCGGAAATGTATCCTTTTTTAGATGCTCCTGAATTTAATGTGAGTGAAATTGATGCAGTAGTTATAAGTCATTCTCACTTAGACCATACTGGATTATTACCTTATTTGTTTAAATTTGGTTACAAAGGGCCAGTTTATTGTACTTTACCAACTAGAGACATAATGTCCCTATTGCAATTAGATATGGTTAAGATTCAAAGAAGTGAAGGAAAAGAACCAATCTATACTAGTGAAGAAGTAAAAGACTCTGTGTTGCATACTATCCCGATTGATTATGATTCAGTAACAGATATCACGCCTGATGTTCGTCTTACTTTTTATAACGCAGGCCATATGTTAGGAAGTTCTGTAGTTCATTTAAATATTGGAAATGGATTACATAATTTAGTTTATACTGGAGACATCAAATATAGTCGAACTAATTTGTTAGAATCAGCTAACACTCAATTTCCAAGAGTAGAAACAATGATTATTGAATCTACTTATGGTGGAAAAGATAATACTTTAGATGAAACAGAAGCAGATAACTATATGATCCAAGTAGTTAAAGATACTATTGCACGTAAAGGTAAAATCTTAATGCCAGTATTAGGTAGTGGTCGGGCACAAGAAGTAATGATTATTATTGAAAGATTAGTTCGGGAAAAGAAAATTCCAGAAGTTCCAGTTTACATTGATGGAATGTTATGGGATATTACAGCCATTCATACTGCCTATCCAGAATTTTTGAATAGAAATATTAGGCAACAGATTTTCCATAAAGATAATAACCCTTTCTTATCACCAATCTTTAAGAAAGTTGGTTCAGCCAAAGAAAGAAAACAAGTAATTGAAAGTGATGGACCTTGTTTAATTTTAGCTACTTCAGGAATGCTTACTGGAGGACCTTCAGTAGAATATTTTAAGAAACTGGCAGAAAATAAAAATCATTGTTTGGTATTTTCTTGTTATCAACCCCCAGGAAGTATGGGACATAGAGTTAGAGAAGGAGAAAGAGAAATTCACACTAAAGAAGGTAATAAAATGCAAGTTCTAAATGTTAAAATGGAAGTGCATAAGATTGAAATTACTGGACATTCTGATCGAAGACAATTAATGAATTATGTGAAGAGATGTAATCCTTCTCCTCGGAAAGTGATTGTGATTCACGGAGAAAGTTCTAGGTGTTTGGATCTAGCTTCTTCTATCCATAAACAAAATCGGATTGAGACAGTTGCACCCAAGAATCTGGAAGTTGTGCGGATAAGGTAATTATTTTTCTATTTTTTATTCTTATATATTAGTAGTATGGAATTTATCAGCAAAGGCAGTATAATTTTCTCATTTCTAAAAGCTAGTGAAACAGAGTGTTTGTATTTAGCCTTCTCATGAAAACGAAAGATTTATATATTACTTAAAGTAATAACATTATTACTAATGGTAATAACTAAAACGAGGGCTAAAATTCTTGGCTTTCTCCTAGAAGATCCTCTGTTAGAACATAGTATCCGGGAAATCTCATTACATACTAATATTAACTATCGTTTAGTTTATCAAGAAATTATGAATCTTAAAAATGAAGAATTAATAGTAATTCAAAAAAAAGGTTCAGGTAGTTTCTGTAAAGTCAATTTATCTAAAAATCCCTCCCTGTATGGTTGTATTGAAGACTTTCGTAAACAAGAATTTCAAAAAAAACATCCTAGAATAAAAGTTATTGTTCACGAATTAAAAAAAATATCAACTGTTTATTATTCAGTTATTCTTTTTGGTAGTTATGTAAAAGGGGAGATAAATAAAAACAGCGATCTGGATTTGTTATTTATTATTCCCAATAATATTAATGTAGAAAAGTTTGAAAAAGAAGTTAATTCTGTTTTAAGATTACTTAGTTATCCTTTGGATATTAATGTCATTTCAGAAGTCAGTTTTTTAGAAATGAAAAAAGAATCTGAATTAAACTTAGTTAATGAACTAAGGGGAAACCACATTATCTTAAAAGGAGGAGAGCTTTATTATCAATTATTATCAAAATGATTACTGAACAAGATATCAAAGAATCAAGAAGCGCCATCCAAAAACTGATTCAAGAAGGGTTGATTATTCATTCAGATCAAAAATATGTTGACTTTTTCTTAAAGAAAGCAGAACAATCATTACAAACTGCCCAAGGTATTTTCAAAATATCTCAAGAACCAAGTTTGAAAGAAAGTTTACACTTATCTTTGTCTTATGAAGGTTATATGTAGACCATTAACGCTGCCTATTACACTATGTTTTATGCTGGTACTGCTTTATTAGCAAAATATAATCATCGTCTCAAAATAGACCAAGGGGTTCATCCTCTTACTTACCACGCATTAGTTTATTATTTTCTAGACAATGACAAGAAATTATCCAAACATATTTTAGAACAGTACCAACAGGCAGAAAATGAAGCAGCAGAATTATTACAAGCTGCTGAACAAGAAGCTAGAGAACAAATTGAAACCATTAAATTTGAACTATCAAAACGAAGAGAATTTACTTATGAAATGGGTAAGATAGCGGAAAGAAATAAAGCTGAGACTTCAATTAAAAGAGCAGAAAGTTTCCTAATGTTGATTAAGGAGTTGATACTCTCTTAGTTTTTCTTAGAGAAACCAATGATTGATAGAATTAGATAAACAACAGGTAAATTTTATAAAGAAACTTCTTATTTTATTTTTTATTGCCAACGTCGCATACATCAAGGGATATTCTTCCCTTTAGTCGCGCCATTGTCATAAATGCCAACGTCGCATAACCTGGTATTGCGCTGGCCTTGAGAGCC
The DNA here is from genome assembly GCA_964434885.1 of uncultured Methanosarcinales archaeon. GTDB lineage: Archaea > Nanobdellota > Nanobdellia > Woesearchaeales > GW2011-AR9 > CAYSWQ01. Next base: position 5,573 of record CAYSWQ010000033.1, read on the forward strand.
AGTTTCCTCACGGATATCCCAGTTCAAATCTGGGCGTTGGCGTGTTTTTATTAAACAGAAGGTGATTGTTAAATGATAGAGTTTGTAGGTAAAATAAAAGGAGATACACACACAAGATGGTTTTCTTTGAAATTGTCCAATCCAGCAGTAGTTGGCAAAGGTGGTAATTCTAAAACAGAAGAAGGAGAAATAACTCTTTCGTTTGATGATAAGATTACAGAAAGTTTGAAAAAAAGATTAGGTTTAGAATTTCCTGGTAATTATTTGAATAAGAAAAGAATTATTATTAAAATTGAATAGATTGTTGTTAACAAAAGATTTATAAAATAATTTAATCTATCTAATATTATGGTGATAGGTAAAAAAGTAAGTGTTGTTTTTTTAGTTTTGATTTTATCTGCGTTAGTTTTTGCTGCAGAGAATGAAACAAAGGAATTAACTAATAATTCTAAAGTGATTGATGGTGTAAATAAAAGTACAAAATTAGGGAAAATAGTTGTTTCACAAAAAACAGTTGATGATTCTTGTCTATATTATTTCTATGGGATGGGTTGTTTGTTATGTAAAGAAACTGATTCTTTTATTGCGGGGTTAACTGGAAAATATCCAGAATTAAAGATTAAAAAATATGAAATCTACTATAATAAAACTAATCGGCAATTATTAAATAATTATTTTGATGTGTATGGAATTACACAAAGCCAACAAGGGTTGCCAGTTGTATTTATGTCAAAAAGTTATTTTTTGGGTGCTAAAGCAATAACAAATTTTTTAGAAGGAACAATAAAAAGTAGCTCTGATTCTTCCTGTCCAGATTTAAGTAACAAAGAAGTTGTTGGGATAGTGAGTAAACAAAAATCTCCTAAGAACTTAATTGAAACTATTTCCTTTTCAATGATAGTTAGTGGTGCTTTTGAAAATAATCTTACTCCAGCAGCATTATCTATTTTGATGGTGTTAATGATTTTATTTTTGGGATTTAAATTAAGAAGAAAATTGATTGTTGGTGGTTTATTATTTGTAGTGGCTGTTTTTGTAACTAAATTATTAATTGGTGTGCAAGTTATTTTACCCATAAAATATGATATTTTTTCCTGGTTAGGATGGTTAGGTATTTTAGTAGGCTTGTATGGTTTCAAAAGAAAATATTGGGCTAGAAAATTATTTGTGATTCCAGAAAAAATAAAAAAAGTAGTTGTTAAAGTTGTAACTAATCTTGGAGCAATTTTTATTTTTGGAGTGTTGGTGAGTTTGTTTGAATTAACAAACAAAGGAATCTATAAAACTTTATTAGAATTAACTGCAGATCAAGTTACTAAAAATGCAGCCTTGCCTTTGTTATTATTCCATAATTTCTTCTTTATCTTGTATTTGATAGTGGTTGTTTTGATATTTGGGTATAGTCTAAAAAGAAAAGCTGCTAAAAAAGGGAAATTGGACATTCCTGATGGGATTGAGAATAGAGTTAAGACCAATATTAGTTCCTTGCATTTTATGGTAAGTTTAGTTATTTTTATTTTGGGAATTGTATTGGCTTTTGTGATTTGATTTTTTATCATTTTTGAATGAAACTAAAATTATTTAAATGTAGATTGAATTGTTAAAAACCTGTTCGCGGGAGAATTGAACTTGTTGATTCCTTCGGGTTGATTCAAGTGATGCTTCGGACGCGAATAGAACTGCTGTTTGCAGAAGAATTGGTCTTTGCTTTTGATCTTCGGATCTTTTGCTTTGATTGGCTTCGGATGTGGACAGCTATATTTTCTTATTTTTGTTCATCTTTTTTGTTAGAGAAACAAATTCTTTTCCAATCAATTTTAACATCTTCTTTTGTTTTCGAGAAACTAATAAAAGTGAACTAATGTGATTTTTATGAGGGGAATCCATAAAAGAAATAGAATGTTCTAAAGGAAGATTTCTTAATAATAAACGATTGACTTTGTTGTACATTAAATTTAAGTTTTGTAAGTTAAAATCTAATTGTTTTACTTCATCTACTAAGTTATTTAGTTTCAAATAATCATCATTAATGAATTTGTTAATTAACATCTTAGGTTTATTTTCATCTCCGTTTAAACTCGTTAATTTTAATTCGATTAAATATTGAGCTAAGGAAGAAAGTTTTTCTTGAGTATATTGGGCGTATTTTAGTTCTTGAAATAATTTTGGATAAATTGAAAGATGGCTATTAATTCTTTTTTTGGTATCTGATTCTAAATCTTTAAGAAAAGGGAAATGGGAATTAGTATTTGGTTTTATTTGTTTTAACCAAGAATTTCTAAATTGGTGTAAGGTTTTATGGATGTGGTTTAACCCATCAATCTCTTTTTTTAATTCTCGTAATTGCATAATTATTTTATTTTTGTTAGTTATATAAATCTTACTAATTCTACTAAAAATTTATAAACTCTTAAAATTTACTTTTTTTATGGCAAAGAAGCATATTCTTCATCATAAACACCACCCAGTTTTACGAGAAAGGTTAACTTTGGGACAAAGAGCTTCCGATGGAATTGCTAAATTTGGTGGAAGTTGGACTTTTATTATTTTTTTTGGGGTCTTTTTATTGATTTGGATGTTAATTAATACTTGGTTATTAACAAGAACTCCTTTCGACCCTTATCCTTTTATTTTGTTAAATTTAGTACTATCTTGTTTAGCTTCGATCCAAGCACCAATTATTCTGATGGCCCAAAATAGACAAGCGGAAAGAGATCGAATTGATGCTAAATATGATCATGTAGTTAATAGAAAAGCAGAAAGAGAAATCCAAGCCATTTTAAAAGAAATTGAAAAGATTCATGCTAAGTTGAATGAGATTAGAAGGAATGGGAAATAAAAAAAATTCTTAAAAAAAATTAAAAAAACTTTAGGCCATAAGCCACGAATAAAGGTGCAAAGACTATGGCGAAAGTATTGATAACTTTGATTAAAGCGTTCAACGCAGGTCCAGCAGTATCTTTAAATGGATCCCCTACTGTGTCTCCAACTACTGCAGCTTTGTGAGCTTCTGAACCTTTCCCACCATGTTTACCATCTTCAATGTGTTTCTTAGCATTATCCCAAGCAGCCCCACTATTAGCCATGAATAAAGCAACTAGTAAACCAGAGACAATAACTCCAATTAATAATCCACCTAACGCTTTAATTCCCAATAGTAAACCAACCAATAAAGGGGATAAAACTGCTAAAACTGCTGGCCAAATCATACTTCTCAAAGCTGATTTAGTTACAATATCTACACATCTACTATACTCAGGTTTAGCTTTGCCTTCCATAATTCCTTTAATTTCTTTGAATTGTCTTCTTACTTCCACTACAATTTCATGAGCACTATTTCCAACTGCAGTCATACATAAAGCTGAAAAAAGGAAAGGCAACAATCCACCAATAAACAAACCAACCAATACGGTTGGATCAGTTAAAGCGAAATTAATAGCTTGGCCTTTAATTTCATGAATAAAAGCGGCGAATAAAGCAAGAGCAGCTAAAGCAGCAGAACCAATAGCATAACCTTTAGTTACTGCTTTAGTAGTATTCCCAACAGCATCTAAGGCATCAGTATTGTTTCTTACTTTTTTAGGTAAGCCACTCATTTCAGCAATTCCACCAGCATTATCTGTAATTGGTCCATAGCTATCTAAAGCAATAATGATTCCAGTTAAAGAAAGCATAGCAATAGCAGCAATAGCAATTCCATAAATACCTGCTAAAAAATATGCTCCCAAAATACCTGCACAAATAATCAATACTGGCCACAAGGTGCTTCTTAATCCAAAAGCTAGTCCAGTGATAAGATTTGTCCCCGCACCAGTTTCTGAAGCTTCAGCAATCTTTCTAACTGGTTTGTAACTAGTGGAAGTATAGTATTCAGTAATAATATTAATTAATACTGTAATAACTAGTCCGATTAGACTTGCTAGGAAGAGATTTAATGGGTTTCCAGTTAGATAGGTAACTACATAAAAACCACCTGCAGAAAACAATCCAGCAGCAATTAAACCCTTGTATAAAGCGCCCATGATATTTTTCTTTTTTCCTAAACGAACGAATAAGGTTCCAATAATAGAACCAATAATAGCTACTGAACCAAGCATTAATGGATATTCAACAGCCATATTATAACTGTTAGCTACAGAAGGAATCATTGCTAAAAGCATTCCTGCTAATAAAGTAACAACATATGTTTCGTAGAGATCTGCTCCCATTCCAGCACAATCTCCCACATTATCTCCAACATTATCCGCAATAGTAGCTGGGTTTCTCGGATCGTCTTCTGGAATTCCTGCTTCTACTTTACCAACTAAATCAGCTCCAACATCTGCTGCTTTAGTATAGATTCCTCCTCCCACTCTAGCTAATAAAGAAACAAGAGAAGCTCGAAAACCGAAACCTACCAACAAAGCAGGACTTTTGAAAATAGTGTAAAAAACACTAACAACGAACAAAGCCAATCCAACTACTGCCATTCCAGTTACAGAACCACCTTTGAAAGCAACACTTAATGCTTCTTTAAGTCCTTTCTTAGCAGTTGCGGCAGTTCGAACATTAGCTCGCACGGAAATAGTCATTCCAATATATCCAGAAACGGCAGAGAGAATTGCCCCAAATAAGAATCCTAAAGCCACTGGATATTTGAATAAAATGGCCAAGATTATCGTAATTATTATGGCAAAAATACCAATAGTTTTGTATTGTCTAGCCATATAAGCCATCGCCCCTTCTTTGATAGCATCAGCAATTTCCTGCATCTTTTCAGTTCCAGGTTTAACTTTCATAATTCTAGAACTCAAGAAAGCAGCATATGCCAATGCAATTAAACTAACAATTATTGCAATTATTCCAACTAAACTCATCATTATTAACCACCCTAAAGTATTTATTTGTTATTTTTAAGTAGATACTAACTAGAAAAATAACTTATTTATATAGATTGTGGTGCTTAAGCAGACTTGTACTATCACGTTTTTAGTTCCGGTTAGTATTATGACTTTTGGTGGTCATAAT
>CAYSWQ010000034.1:0-10468 GCA_964434885.1 uncultured Methanosarcinales archaeon
ATTATGACCACCAAAAGTCATAATACTAACCGGAACTAAAAACGTGATAGTACAATCAAACAAAAAAACCACAATCTTTATAAACCCCCTCAACTTCTAAAAAGTAAAGATTTGTCGACGATAAAAATAATTGGTGATAATTAAATTTTAATCAAAATTTTAGCTAAAAATTCATCAAATCCTAGTCGTAATTTCAACAAAAATGGAAGAAAATCAACCAGAAAACATAGAACCTGAAACCAAAGTAGATACTTCTCCACAACAAACAGAAAAATCTTATGAAGCAGAACAAATTTCTGTTCTAGAAGGTCTTTCCGCAGTTAGAAAAAGACCAGCAATGTATATTGGAGATACTGGCAAAAGAGGTTGTCATCATTTAGTTTATGAAGTAGTTGATAACTCTATCGATGAAGCTATGGCTGGATTCTGTAATAAAATTATTGTTATTATTCATAAAGATGGATCAATTTCCATTACAGATAATGGAAGAGGAATCCCTGTTTCTATTCATCCTAAATTTAATATTCCTGCTGTTGAAGTGGTTTTAACTAAATTACACGCTGGAGGAAAATTTGATAATGAAACTTACAAAGTTTCTGGAGGATTGCATGGGGTTGGAGTTTCCTGTACTAATGCATTATCTGAATGGTTAGAAGTAGAAGTTCATCGAGACGGAAAAATCTACCATCAAAGATTTGAAAGAGGTAATCCCACTACAACTTTGGAAGTAAAAGGAGAAACTCAAACCACAGGAACTACCATTCGTTTTAAACCAGATGCTGAAATCTTCTCAGAAACAGAATATCATTATGATATTTTAGCTAAAAGATTACGAGAATTGGCTTTTCTTAACAAAGGAATTATCTTAGATTTAGCTGATGAAAGAACTGAAGAAAAAGATACTTTCAATTACGAAAAAGGAATTGTTGAATTTGTTGAATATGTAGATAAAAATAAACAAACTCTTCATCCAGATGTAATCTATTTCAAAAAAATAAAAGACAACATTGAACTAGAAGTTGCTATGCAATATAATACTAGCTACCAATCAAATTTATTCAGTTTTGTTAATAATATTAATACTATTGAAGGAGGAACCCACTTAAGTGGTTTCAGAACTGCCTTAACTAGAGTTCTAAATAATTACTCTAAAAAAATTAAAGGTGGAAATCTTAGTGGAGAAGATGTCCGAGAAGGATTAACTGCCGTTATCTCTGTTAAAATTCCTGATCCTCAATTTGAAGGACAAACCAAAACTAAATTGGGAAATCGAGAAGTTCAAGGATTAGTTAATTCTTTGGTACTAGAAGAATTAGGAAATTATATTGAAGAAAATCCAGGTATTGCTAAAACAATTGTTAATAAATGTATTGAAGCCTTTAGAGCAAGAGAAGCCGCTCGAAAAGCAAGAGAACTAACTCGAAGAAAATCTGTTTTAGAAGGGAGTAATCTTCCAGGAAAACTAGCTGATTGTTCAAATAAAGATCCTGCTTTATGTGAATTATACATATTGGAAGGAGATTCGGCGGGAGGTTCTGCTAAACAAGGACGTCTAAGAGAATTCCAAGCTATTCTTCCACTAAGAGGAAAAATATTGAATGTTGAAAAAGCCAGATTAGATAAAGTTTTCAAAAACAAAGAAATCGCTGCTATGATTACTGCCATTGGCACCGGGGTAAATGAAGAATTTAAATTAGAAAAAGCCAGATACAATAAAATTATTATTATGACAGATGCTGATGTTGATGGTGCTCACATTATGACTTTAATCTTAACTTTCTTTTATCGTTATATGCGACCATTAGTAGAGGCAGGTTATGTCTTCATTGCTCAACCCCCATTATATAGGATTAAAAAAGGAAAGAAAGAATTTTGGATTCAAAATGATCAAGAATTACAAAAAATGAAAGAAGAATTGGGTGATGTTCCAGTACAAAGGTTTAAAGGGTTGGGGGAAATGAATCCAAAACAACTTTGGGAAACAACCATGGACCCTAAAAATAGAGTTTTAAAACAAGTAACTATTGAAGATGGAGTAGAAGCTGATAGAATCTTTACAATTCTAATGGGTGAAGAAGTAGAACCTCGAAGAGAGTTCATCCAAAAATATGCTAAAGAAGTAGTTAATTTAGATGTATAGCGATAGCTTTTTAAATAAACATTTGATTTCTAAAAAAATGGCCATAGATAAATTAGATATAATGAGGAAACATTCTCGAGATACACCAACTGCTTTAGAAGCGCACTTAAGAAGAGTTAATAAGAAAATAGAATTAAAAGACCATTGTATTTATGAACAATTAGGTCTTCCAAAAAGATTAACTCAATGTTATTTAGCTGTTGCTTTAATTGCATTTGTTAGTTTAGGTTATCAAGCTTGTGATCATCTTACAAAATCAGAACCCCGAGACCAAGGAGTACCAGCAGCAGGAGTTCAATATAGTTTAGAAAAACAACCTTATACATTAAGTAAAGATTAAAAACAACGGAGGAAAATAAAATGCCAGGTAAAGAAAATTGGAAATTTTCGGACCTGTCATTTTAAAACAACGGAGGAAAATAAAATGCCAGGCTTTGATAAAAGTTTAGATAAAGAATTGTTTTCAGAAAGTGTAGAATTTGAAAAAAGTAGAATCACAGTTGCTGTTTTTTCTTATAATGAAAATACACCTAAATTACAATTGGGTAGAGAAAACAAAAACGCTGAAGGAGAATACAATTTCGCCAAAATAGGTAGAATGACAAAAGAAGAAGTAGAAGCAATTCTACCTTTAATGGAAAAAGCTAAAAGTTTTCTTTAATTTTTATTTTTCAATTTTCTCATAATCAAACTTCTTCAATTCTTCTTCAATATCTTCATAATTTTTCCCACACAACATTCCACCGGCAATAAATTCTTCTGAAGTTACATCAACTAAACAAAAATCCGGCATAGAAAAAGAATTCTTCTCTTCCAAACTATTAAATTCAAAATCAACCAAAATCAACCCATTTAACTCATCCTGAAAAACATCTATCTCTGCAGTATGGCCTTGAAATGGATAAAAATATCTAATTTTACGCAGTCTTTTACCTTCCAATTTCCCACTTAACTCTTCAAACTCTTCTGCAGTTAAAGTGGTTGTTTCTTCTTTTTGATGAGAGGGGTCATCATCAATTGGTTCTTTTTTAGTAATCTCATAATAATCTCCATTTTTCCTAATTCTCAAAGTAGGATGCACTGCATTAGTTGGTATATAAATATCAACAATCTCTTTGTGTTCACAATTGCTTAAATCAGGTAATTCTTTAGCCAAATATGTTTTTTCGTGTTCTTCCATTTTAATTCAAAAGAATAATTGAAAATATAAATATCTTTGGGTTAATAATATGTCTGCCCTGCCAAATGAGGTGCATTTTTTACTCGATGGTTTAGCCGCAAGAGTAAAAAATAACCGTGCCGTGCAGGCTGATATATTACTTACATTTTGAGTTAATTATTTAAACCCCAAAAATTTACTCAACCCATGAAAAGAGGTAAAAAAATTTATGTAGTTGGCCACCTTAATCCCGATACAGATTCCGTCTGTTCTGCTATTGCCTATGCTCATTTCTTAAGAGAAAGACATAAACACAACATTATCGCATGTCGAGCTGGTTCATTAAATTCAGAAACTAAATTTGTTTTAAAGAAATTTAAAGAAAAAACACCTCAGTTACTAAAAGATGCAACTAATAAAAATATCATTATCTTAGATCATAACGAAATACACCAAGCAGTAAAAAACATTAGAGATGCTAATATTTTAGAGATCATTGATCACCACCGAATTGGTGATGTCGAAACCATCCACCCAATTCCCTTTGAAAACGAACCACGAGGTTCTACTTCTTCAATCATCGCCGACCGATTTAGCTGGTTTAGAATTCCAATTTCCAGAAGATATGCAGGATTAATTCTCTCTGCTATCCTCTCAGATACTTTATTATTAAAAAGTCCCACCACTACTCCAAAAGATCGTTCTTGGGCTAGAAAACTAGCTAAAATAGCTAAAGTCGATATTCAAAAATATGGTAAAGAAATGTTAAGATCTGGTTGTGATATAAAAAACCATAGTGTCAACAAATTAATCTTAACTGATTTTAAAACATATCAATCACATGGCCACAAAGTAGGTATTGCTCAGATTCCAGTAATTGGTTTTGGAGACATAATGAAAAGAAAAACCAAACTTCTACATGAATTAAAAAGATTAAAGAAAAAAGGTAATTATCATAGTTTGTTTGCTTTAGTTACTGATGTCTTAGCTGCCAATAGTTATCTATTTTATGAAGCAAATGAAAAAGAAGTCAAAAAGAAATTTAGGAAAAAAGTAGTAGAACCTGGAATTATGTACTTACCAAAAGTTGTTTCTCGAAAAAAACAAATCCAACACAAAGTTTTAGAGATGTTAAGATGAAAATAGAAATCAGATATCAAAAAGTTTCTGATGCTAAAAGATTTTACGAAATCTTGAACAATCCCAATTTTATCTATTTTTCAGCCAAGCCAAAATCTGTAGAAGATGAAAAGAAATGGTTAAAAGAAAACACAATAAAAAGAAAAAAGAACTTAGAATATAATTTTTCAATCCTCCATAAAAATCAAGTAATTGGTGGCGCTGGAATCAAAATAGATCAACATCAAAATCATATCGGAGAAATTGGTTATTTTGTTGATGAACAATATTGGGGAAAGAGAATAGCCACTAAAACAGTTAAACTATTAGAAAAATATATCCAAACAAACACAAAAATAAAAAGAATTGAAATTCGTATGTATCCCAAAAACAAAGGTAGTGAAAAAGTAGCCATCAAAAACAACTACAAAAAAGAAGGGTTACTAAAAAAAGCATTTAATCATAATGGTAAATTATTAGATGCTTATTTGTATGCTAAAATTATAAGTTAAATTTCTAAAATAATCACCACTATAAAATTACAAAAAACTTATAAAGTAATCACTAATTTAGTAGATATGTCTTCAGAAAAAGATATTAATGAATTAGAATCAAAAATCTCAGAATTAGAAGCTCAAGCTAAAAAACTAAAACAACAAAGAGATTCTGCATTACACCATTATTTTGATTCCAGCAACAAACTAGATGCACCCCTCCAAGCTAATGAATACCTAAACAGTGTTGGATTTCAAGATGCAATATCTTTTGATCCAACCGCCCCAGTAATGCAACAAGGAGAAGTGGATTGTGCAAGTAGAATTATAGATATATTAGATAATGAACAGACAGAAGTATTACAAGAAACATCTTCAGAGGAATCAGCTGCTATTCCATTCCATTATTGTCCACTAGTTAACGAAAATTTAGAAACTAAATTAGATAAAAAAGAAGTAACTTTTGCTTTAGTCAAAGATACTACTGCTACAGTTAAGAAAAGTCTTTATCAAAATGCCAAAAATTTTGCCACAATTTCAGGTCACGCTATCTTAGGATTACTACCAAATCAAATTCAAAGATATGTAGCTGGTAAACTTTATGATGATAAATCAAAAGCCCATGAAATTTCATTTCAAAGTAGTCTAGTTGAAGGTACAATTGGTACTGGCATGTTAATTGGAACAGAATATTCTTTAGTTACCGACTTGTTAACAAATCATACTGGAGGGCCATATGTACTTGCATCCATGGTTGTTTTCGCCTCCGGATTTGCTAGAGCAGCTTTAGTAAAGTCAGATTACTCCAACAACTCTTCAAATGGAACAGGTCATCCAATACTTGGAGCAATTTATCACCCTTGTCAACTTGCTGTAAAAACAATAACACAATATATTCCAAATATAACAAGAGCAATAACTGGTAAGATAACTAACATTTACAGAAACAAAGAACAAGAATTATTAAGTTCAAACGAAACAAAATTATTAGAAGAAGAAAATCCTAAATCTTCAAACTAGTAACCTTACTAATCCCATGATCATTCATCGAAACACCATAAAGATTATCTGCTTCTGAAATAATTGAATCATTATGGCTAATCATCAAATACTGTGCATTACCAGAATATGATCGAATCAACTTAGATAATGTTTCTGAGTTATGTTTGTCCAAAGCCGCATCAATCTCATCTAAGATGTAAAACGACGCAGGTTGATGTTCTTGGATAGAAAAGATGAATGATAAAGCGGTTAAAGTTTTCTCCCCACCAGATAAAGATTTAATATCCATAAACCTCTTTCCTGTTAATTTTACTTTAATACTCAAACCATCAGAAAAAGGATCTGAAGGATTATCTAATTCCAAATGAGCTGTTCCTTTTCTAAATAAAGTACTAAAAATTCTTTTGAAATTATCATTAACAACATTAAAAGTTTTCAAAAATTGATCTTTCTTCTTAGTCTCAATCTCATTCATCATCATCATGATGTCGCCTTTTTCTGTATACAAGCTTTTCTTTTTCTCCATTAATTTCATATATTCTCCTTCTACTTGTTCATAGATTTCTAAGGCTTTCATATTTACAGCCGACATTTGAGATAACATCACTTCAAACTTAGTAATCTCTTTCTGCAACTCCGCAGTTGATTTATTTTCTAGTAAAGGAGTATCTTTAAATCTTTTAAATTCCTCGTTCAAAGCTGCTAATTTAGCTTTAACTTCAGCATTTTTCAAAGAATGTTTATTAGTCTCAATTTCAAAAGTTCTACTACGATCTCTTAATTTTTCAATCTCTTCTTCTCGTTGAGTTAATTCATTACTCAACTTTTCCCTTTTGTTAAATAATCCTTTATACTTAGAATAAAATTCAACACTTTCTTTCTCTTTTAATTTTAATTCTTTTTCTTGACTAACAACACTTTCTTTCAATCCACCTAATTCTTCTTTGAAAGACCCTTCTTCTTTTTGATGTTGTTTCAAAATATCCATAATTTTTTCCTTCTCAGGTAAAATTAAAGTATTAACTTTCTCATCATCATTCTTAATCTCATTTTTCAAAGCTGCTAAATCTTCTCTAAATTTAGTTTTAGCTTCTTCAAAAGCACTTAGTTGTGCTAACAATCTTGGATTTTTTAATTGTGAAGCTTTGGTTTTAGTTGATTGTCTAGCTGTTTTTAAAGTAGCCAAATCTTTATTGATTAAAACAATATTTTTTTGCATCTGTGATAATTTGCCATCCACTTCATCCAAACCAGATTCTAGTTCTTTTTGTTGATTCTTAGAAACATCCAAATCAGAAGTATCTAAATGCAAAACTTTCTCCATAGTAATAATCTCCCCTTCCATTTCAGAACGAGCAGTTCTCAACCTATTAATTTCTTGTTCATTTGCTTCTCTTTTTGTTTCAATCGCGGAAACTAAAGACATTGCTTCTCCCAAAGAAGCTTCAATTGCTTTTAACTTATCTTCTTCATCTTTCTCTGAAAAAGAAGTTGTTGACTTCTGTCTAAATCCTCCTCGCATTACTCCACTACTTTCAGCTAAATCTCCATCCAAAGTAGCCATTCTCACTTTACCAATTCCAATTTTCCGAGTAGTATCTACATCATCAACAATCAAAGTATCTCCAAAAACAAAAGCAAATGCTTTTTTATAACGCGCATCAAAACTAATCAAATCTAAAGCAAAACCATGTGCTCCCTGTAATTTAGCATACTTTCTACTATCTCCAGAAATTTCCCTATATCTAATTCGATTTAAAGGAATAAATGAAGCAGAACCAAGTTTGTTTCTCTTCAAATATTTGATACATTCACCAGCAACTCGATCATCATCTACTACAATAAAATTTGTTTTTGCTCCTGCTGCATTCTCTAAAGCACAAGAATATTTTTTATTTACTTTTCCTAATTGGGAAATAACTCCATGAATGCCTTTGATTTTCTTCTTTTGGTCTAAAACACTTTTTACAGCTCGATTATGAAATAATTTCTCCTGTACAGATAAATTTCGAGCATTTAACTTAGCTTGTTGTTCTTGTAACTCTGTTGATTTTTTACGAGCATTTCCAATTTGTGCCGCCAAACTACTATCTTCATTCAAACACTGATTTAACTTAGAAGTCATATGTTTAAATTCAGACTTTTTATTCTTCAATTCAACAATCTTTCCTTTATTTTCTTTCTCAACTTCTTTAACTTTAGCTATTTTCTCATGTAAAGTTTGTAATTGATATTCAATCTTATCTTTCTCTCGAAATAAATTTTGTTGTTCTTGTCTAATCTGTTGAATCTCTTCTTGTTTCTTTTCAATTAAAATATCTTTGTCTTCAATTTCTTTCTCTAAATCTTCAGAATCTTCTAACTTATGTTTTTGTTTAAAAGCTGCAATCTTTGCATCAATTTCTTTTTGTTGTGTAGTTTTGGATTCTAATTGTTTATTCAAATTAATTTTTTCTTTTTCAAAATCTTTAATCTTCTTATCATGATCTTTCAATTCATTATCAAATTGCATTTTCCTCTGTGCAATTTTTGATAATTCATCTTTCAATGTAGAAATCCTAGTTTTATCTTCTGCTAATTTAACTTTTAAATCTTCTAGTTTCCGATGAACTTCTATTTGTTGTTTTTCTCCTTTCTGTTCAATTTCTTGATTCAAGGCTTTAATCTGATCTTTACTATTTTGAGTACTCTCTTTTATCTTTTCAATCTTATTAGAAATTTCTTCAATTTTATTCTTGTAATCTCCAACTTGAGAATCATATTTCGCTTTTTCTTTATCTAATCCTTCAATTTGTAAATGTAAATGGGTTGCTTTATTAGAATCAGATTTATCTTTCAAATCTTTAAATTTTAATGCTTGATCTCTATCTTTCTTCAATTCCCTCAAATAAGTTTTTCGCTCTTTCAAAATTATCTCAGAATTATTCAACTTATCTTCCACCTTATTCATTTCCAATAAAGCCTTGTGTTTCTTTTCTTCATAAATAGATACATCACTAATCCCTTCAATAATCTTTCTTCTCTCAGTATGGGCCATATCTACAAAACGATTAATATCTCCTTGTAAGATAATATTATATCCTTCTGGATTGATTCTTGCTGTCGCCATCAAATCTAAAATTTCTCCCCGTGTATGTTTCTTTCCATTTATCTTGTAAACACTACTTCCTTTCTTAGAAATCGTTCTCGACAAAACAATTTCTTTATCTTCTTTTGGAAAAATTTTATTTTTATTACAAAAAGCAATCTCTACTGTCCCTTTACTAGCAGGAGATTTTTTCTTTCCCCCATTGAAAATTAAATTAGCTGCTTTTTCTGCTCTCATAGATTTAGCTGATAATCTTCCTAAAACAAAACAAATCGCATCACTTACATTACTTTTACCAGAACCATTTGGACCGAGAATACAATTAAATTTTCCATCAAATAAAACATCTGTTTTATGTGCAAAACTCTTGAAACCATGAATTGAAAGCCTATTTATCTTAGTCATTATTCAACCTCTTTAACTTTACACCTAATACTAAAAAGTTTTTGTTTTCATTTATAAATGTTGTTGTTTTGAGGTGTTTATAATCATAACTTGATAGAATTCAGTCCGCTCTGCTCTTTCTCTATAATGGTTAAGTGACAATCCTGTACGAGAAATAGGTAATGCTACATTAGTACGATAAATGTCCCCTGTCGCAGGTGGATTAAGTAATTCTTTTTGAACCTTTTCGGCCAGCAAAAAAGAGTTCATAATTCCTTCAAAAGCATATTCTCTGTCTGGAGCTAAACTAATACACCATCCAAAATCATCCCCCCTATCCAAATTTTTTTTAACTATGTATCTTTCGCCTTCTGAAAGCAATTGTTGAGCTGTCTCTTGATATTCAACAGAATCCTCACAATAAATACGCATTACTGCCTCTGCAACATTCCAAACATATCTTAAACAATCTTCACTTCCAACTGGTATATCGGACTTACTAGTATACCCTCCATACTTTTTCTTTTTCTTTGATAATTCTAATTCATCAAAACACACACGAACTAATCCTTTGAATCCCATTCTATCCCTCCAACAACCTTCTTCACTTTCTTCTTCGCCACTTTATGCGCAATATGAATTGGTTCTGGTAATTTATGTGGTGGTTTGATAGAATCTTGAACGACTTTTAAACAAGAACCTAATGAAACCATATGTCCTGGACTGATATACAAAGGAGAAGCATGTTCTTTTGTTTTAATTTCAAAACCAGCTAATTCTGTTCCCAAGTAAACTTTATTCCCTTCAATTCGACCAGCAAAAGATTTCTTCAAAACCCCTATTGTTGGAATATTCAAAGACAATCCCAAATGAGAAGCCAATCCTAACTTCCGAGGATGTAATATTCCTGCCCCATCTACTAAAATTATATCTGGTTCATTCTCTAATTTATTAATCGCTTCAATTATCGCTGGCATCTCTCGATAAGCTAAAAAACCAACCACATAAGGCAAAGGATCAGATAAAACAAAAGACTTCTTTTCTATTAAATTCATTGATGGATATTCACAAACCACTACTGA
>CAYSWQ010000035.1:0-909 GCA_964434885.1 uncultured Methanosarcinales archaeon
ACTGGATCAAAGATGTGTTTGATTTCTTCGAAAGGATCTGCTTTTCCACCTGAAGTAATAGTTTCTCCTGGCATTCCTGCTTTTAATCCACCAATTCCAATGATATTTCCACATGGAACATTGTCTACAATTTCTTTCTTTGCCCCATTATAGATATATACTTGTTGGATTCGAGAAGGCATATTGGCCATATTGAGGAAAACTTCTTCTCCTTTCTTCATTGTTCCACTAAATAAACGACCGGCAGCAATTTCTCCTGCTTGTGGATCAACTACAACCTTAACAATTACAAAAAACATTCTTCCTTCTGGATCACATTTAATTAATGATTTCCCATCAGTACTTTCCATATCTCCTTGCCACAATCTTGGAATTCTATATTCTTGAGCTTGTTGTGGGTCTGGATGATGTTCAATTGCCATATCCAAAACTACTTCGTGAATTGGAGTTTTCTTAGCCAAAGCCTTAACCTTCTCCTTTATTTCATCATCAGTTCCAGTATATGCATCAATAATTTCTTTGAAAGAAACTCCTTTTTTCTTCATATAATCTAAACTAATTCCCCAATTATGGAAAGCTGAACCAAAAGCCACAGTTCCCGCTTCAATAGAAACTTGCCATTTTTCTTTGTATTCTTCTGGAGCTACAGCTTTGATAATTTTGTTGACAGAAGCAATTTGTTTAATGAACCTTTCTTGCATCTGTTCTGGAGTTAATTTCAATTCCTTAATTAACCGATCTACTTTATTAATAAATTTATTCCATATATACAAATTATTTTAATGATGATACAGAATTAATAGATTATAGATATATTTGGGATTTTATATGTAATCCAAAAAGAGATGGAGGTGTTTTGTTTAAAAATGGAATAAATTTATTAATACTTAGAAATCCTAATGATGATAT
>CAYSWQ010000035.1:919-9769 GCA_964434885.1 uncultured Methanosarcinales archaeon
TTATTAATAAAAAGAACTGGTTTAACTCTCTCTTTCAAAGCTTGTCTTAAAACAGTCTCTGTCTGAGGCATTGCTCCTTCTGAAGCACAAATTAACACAATTGCTCCATCAACTGCTCTCATTGCCCGAGTAACGTCTCCTCCAAAATCAACGTGTCCTGGGGTATCAATTAAATTAATTAGAAATTCTTTATCTTCTACATTATGAACCATCGAAACAGATGCTGAATCAATTGTGATTCCTCTTTCTTGTTCATCTTCATGAAAATCTAATTTACAGGCTTTCCCTGCATCTTCTTCACTCATCATTCCAGCACCAGCTAGTAAGTTATCAGAAAAAGTAGTTTTTCCGTGATCAATATGTGCACAAACTCCTAGATTTCTAATTCTAGTAGGTTGCTTCATTAATCTTGTTACTTTATCCACCATTCGTTCTGCCATTTTATATTTACCTCATATAATTGTTATAGAATTCACGAAATAATGTTCATTTAAATAGGTTTTGGTTAAATTGTAATTTTTATTACTTAACTAACACTAGATTATTCTCTATCTAGTTGCTTATTGGGCTGATCAGAACCTAAGTTCAAGTAACCAAATTTAACTGCTTCCTCCAAAAGATCCATTCCAGCCATTAAATAAATTCCACGTAAAGGTAAATCTTTCACTTTTTCGGTATCAGCAATATGATCTCGATGGATTGATTCGCCCCATTGGTAAAAAATATTGGCAGCAGTAAAAATAAATGAATCTGCTTCACTCCATTCAACCCCAATATGCTGCCTATACTTAATTATCTCTACCATAGTTTCTAATCCAGATTCATCTTCAACTGGTTGATATCCTTCAACTAATTGAGTCATAAATTGTTTTCCTGCATCTGTTAAATAACGTTCTTGACCAGGTTCAACCAAACCTTTTTCTTGTAAATTTGAAATTACCTTATCATAAATAATCCTTTCCTGATCTATAATTCCAGTTATCTTTGAAGATTCCATCACCACCAGAAAAAAATCAATCAGTTATAAACGTTTTGGTCTTTCAAAGATCAAATAAAAACAACAAATAGAAAAAAATTAAATTAAAAAACATGCTTTTCATGCACTGTCTGATAAGTATGTAATTCTTTCTCTTCAAACCACAACTTAACTTCTTCTTTAGCTTCAGCCACATTTCCAGAAGCATGGATTAAATTCTTAATTGCAATCCCTTTGCCATCAGTATATTCATAAGAATGGTGGGCATAATCTCCTCTAATGGTTCCTGGCAAAGCACTTTTTGGCTCTGTTCCACCAACCATCTTCCGTACTAATTCCACAGCATGCAATCCTTCTAAAACCATTGCTAACACTGGACCTTCTGTAATCATTTTCTCTAATCCAGGATAAAAAGATTTTTCAACATGGGCTGCATAATGCTTCTTCGCAAATTCCTCACGAACCCACACCATTTTCATCCCTACAACTTTCAATCCAGCATCTTCAAATCGGCTTAACACTTTTCCCATTAAACCTCTCTGTACTGCATCTGGTTTTAATAAAACCAATGATCTTTCCATCATTTTTTACCACCTTCTTTCTTATGTTCTTTACGGTAGGCTTCTGTCCATTTAACCTTAAGAGATTTACGACCTAATTTAAGTAGGTTCTTTTCGCATTTCATTGAACAGAAATTATTGATTTTTCCACTAGCATAAGCATAGATTTTTCCAGTTCCTTTTTTGATTGATGTTCCACAAAAAGTACATTTAGGCATTTTACTTCCTCCGACCGCCTTTTCGACCGCCACCCAATCTCTGAGCTTCCATTTCTGTTTCTAGTAACATCAAGATATCTCCTAATTTAACTGGACCACGAACATTTCTTCTAAGAGTCTTGTTCTTATCTCGTCCATCTAAAATCTTACATAATACTTGAGTGATGTCTCCTTTAGTACCTTGTCTAGTGATTATTTCTTTGACTTCAGCGGGAATACCAGCAGGAAATTTAATTTCACCTTCGGTTTTAGTTTCCTCGCCTTTTTTTCCTTTTTGAAAATTTTTTGCCATTTTTTAATCACTCTGATTTTTCAGCCGGAGCTTCTTCTTTAGCAGGAGCTTCTTCTTTCTTCTCCTCAACTTTTTCTTCTTTAGCTGGTTCTTCTTCCTTTTTTTCTTCTTTTGACGCTTCAGATTCTTTCTTCTCTTCTTTAGGTTCTTTTCCAGCCATTAATTCAGAAACTACTTTTTCAACACCAGCTTTACCTTCTCCTTCTTTAACAATTGCTACTGCCGCAGTACCAACACCTAAACCTGCAGCTGCTCCTAATGCTTCTTTTGCCTTAACTTCAAAGCAAGCAACATTCTTATCTTGACATAATAATGGCAAGTGCATTACAATTTCTTTAGGATCAACATCACTAGCATATACAACTAATTTAGCTTGACCTTTTTCAATTGCTTTAGTGGCTTCATTAGCCCCTTTTCTAATTTTCCCGGAATCCCGAGCTACTTCAATTAATTCCAATACTTTTGATTCATCAACCATTTTATTTTTCCCTCGTATAATTTTAACCTAGAATCTAGAACCTCATCAGTAACCTGATTCATAGGTGTTTAATAGCTTAAAATTGGTTTGTTTTATAAAGTTATCTTAAAAATAAAAGAAAATAAAAAAATCAATTAAACCAACCACTCACTTTCAGAAAGATCTTAGCTAATCCTAACTTAACTTTATTCCCTACCGTTACTGCTTTATATGTAATTTTTCCTTCCTCTAATGCTTTCTCCAAAGTTTTCATCGGTTCTTTAGAATTCTGAATTTCTTGCACAGTTTCTTCCGTAGTATAAACATTCAAGGTCGGCTTATTCAAAACCTTTTGACTCAACCCTTTTAACTTACCTTTCTCAGTTACTGCCCCAAATGAAATCTTTTTCTTATTCTTCAAAATAATATACACATTAATTCTTTCATCTCCAAATAAAGCTTGAGCAAAAGTAGGCAATTCCACCATCTTCATTTCACTTAGTTGCATTCCCAATACTTTCTGAATTACTTGCCAATCAACTTCTCCACTAGTAACTTGAACAGATGGCCATCCTCCTGGGCATTGTTTTACCTTATCAAATTTATTTCCCATTCCAGTAATCTTAGTAGAAGTTCCACAATCAAAATCCACTCCATTTCCAGAACCAACATTAGAATCAACTTTCAATTTATTGTCTGCTCCTTCTAAAACAACACCACCTATTTTATTGCCTTTAACATTATTCTTATACAATGCACCAGTACTAGCATGTACTCCAATTCCAATAGAAAAACCTTCAAACTTACAATTCTTCAAAGTAATATCTTTCTTCCAATCTAAATAAACCCCATATGTTTTAACTTTACTTTTTTTAAACAATGAAGAAATTGTTTTACCTTTTACACTATGCCCATTACAATCAATCTCTACTTTGTCCACATTAGGATTAAAACAAACCCAATTTGGCAAACCATCTTTTCCACCAACCATATCACTAGCAGTTAAATCTTTAGTCAACTTATACGTTTTACCAAGTTGCCATCCTTCTTTAGGTTCACAAGAAGACAACTGAATGTCTTTCTTGAAAGTATAATGTTCACCAGCAATTGGCCAATTCCCACAAGATTTTACATTGACAAAAATATTCTCTGTCCCATACCGATTGTTCAATGCCTTCTCCTGACAAAAATAATCTTGGTATTTACTATCAGCAACAAAATTATTTGTTAAATTAACATAATCTGAATTGTCTACAACTACCCCATAATCAAACCCAGTAATTTTACAATTTTTAACTGTCACATCTGATCTATCTTTAATTGATATTCCTCTTAACCCATTTACTTTCTTCAAATTCTTAATCCAATTACCTTGACAATCAATAATTACATGATCTTTATTTGGATTTAAACAAAATGAATTTATTTCGTCTTTCAAAAATAAGTTACCTTTCAAAGTATAAGTTTTCCCTTCTTCCCACTTATCAAAACCACAATCAATTTTATTCAAAACTTCGGCCTTAATCATTTTAAAATCAGTTTTACAATCATATATTGGAATCCCTAATGCTCCAGCTTGCACATAAAAACAAGTTCCATCATCTGCTGTCATCTTATAGCTTTTCTTTTTCAATGAATTAATATCAATATAACTATTCTTAACATTATCATAATACTTCTCAGATTTTATTGAACATACTTTTTTCCCACATGCCCCAAGAAGATAATACTCTCCCCCTTGTTTAGGAGTTAAATAAAACAAAATATAATTCTGACCAGAATATTCAAACAAAGAATAATACTCTTTATCTACCCCTACAAAAACAGGATGTTTATCATTATAATTCACAGAACCCATTTTACTTTTATCAATATTCTTTAACAATTTTCCTTCAGCTCCTAAAACACTAGAAACCAATAATAAAGCCACCAACAATAAAATAATTTTTTTCATAAGTATCACCAACAAAAATCCAAACACTAATTTTATATAAATGTTTTCAAGAAACCAAAGCTCTTAACTCTTTAATGTTCTTATAAATATTATACTTAATCTCTTTAAATTCTTTTAACTTATTCAGAAATTCCCCACCTAAACTTTTTTCCCTATCCAAATCAAAAGCAAGTCCTTTAACTTTACAATACAACTTAACTTCTTCCCTAGTCAATGGTTCTAAAATATTAAAAAACTCATTTTTCCCCAAATTCATTTTCCCTGAAAACAATTCAGATAAAAATTTCTCCTCAATTTCATCCATTACAACACCAACTACAATTTTATCATACTTCTCACTCTTAAACTTACCCACTTTATCCTTAATAGAAATATTCAATGGCAAATCCCCAACTGCCGCTTTCAACAAAACCTCTTCCAACTTACCAACAACCAAAACATAATCTCCTTTCTTAAATAACTTACGACCAAGATGTTTCTTAACCCTTTTCTCAACATTCCTAACCAAACATTTAGAACAAATATTTCTATCTAAATGAATTAATTTTCCTTTCCCTGAACAAATATAACATTTCATTTTTAACCTTAAATAAAGCAAATTTTTATATATCTTATCTTATTATTTAATTAGTAACTACTTTAAAATACTAAAACCACCGAAACATTTATATATATGTACTACTCTTGAGTAAATTACATCTATCACCTCTTTTTCCCCAGCAAGGCTTTCGGGTCTTGCAGGGGTTTATATTCATCTATTCTTTTTTTGTTTCTTTTTCAATATACCAAGCAATGTTTTCTTCTTAGCTTTACGTTGTTTAACTACTTTTCTCGTGTAATAAATAAACATCATCAAAAAAACACCCATCAAAAAACCAAAAAATAAAAACACAAAATCACGGTACTTTTGTAACCATTTTGTTCCCAAAATCAACTTAGGCTTATCAAAATAAATATCTAGTCCACTCATCTCTAAAGCATATTCTAAATATAACAACCCAGAATGTTTATCCTGCTCTGCTAAAGAATTTGCATATTGATAGTAAGAATACCCCAATATCGGAAATACATTTTGATTATCAGCAATCACATTCAAAGTTGCTTTATTTTTACTTTTAAAGAAACTATCTAAATTTTCATTACCTAAACCCATTGCATTCAAAATCGCATTTGCTTCTGCTTTTGCTTGCACTGCTTTCATCAAACACAAATCATATTCTTTTAACGCCAAATTCTGTTTGGCTTCATTAATCTTATCTTGGATATGTTTTATTCTAAACAAACCAAAAATCAAATCCACATATTGATATCTTTCTTCACTTTCAGAAATTTTCTGTATACAAGAAATCTTTAATTTTTCTGGATTCAAAACAAACTTTTTCCCAGACATCTGAAAAAAATACATCCAAGAAACTGCTGAAAAAAATCTTTCTTGGGCATAAGCTAAAGAATAATACTTATTTTTACTTCGAGCAAATTCCTTCACTTCTTTCTTAACATCATTTAAACGATCTTTAACAATCATTAAAGTTTGTAAATCAGAAATTGTGTCAATTTTTTCCTTCTTCAATTTTTGCTCCAAAAAAAGAACTTTCCGGTTTAACAATTCAATTTCTCGAATTAAATTACCTGTTCCTTTCTTGCCTTTCTTATAAATCAATTCTTGAATTAAAATATTTGCTCCAAAACAATAACTAGCAGAAGAATAATAATCTTTATTCCCAATAGCCAAATCAGAATTATTAATCTTTTCTTGAATTGAATCATACTCACTACTATTAATTTCAAAACGAGCTAATTTCTTCCTTAATTCTAATGTTCTTTCACATAATAATCCATTTAAATCTTTCATAATTTTAGAATACTCTTCATTAATCTTAACTTCAGTTACTTCTTTTTTTAATTTTTTTCCGGTCAAACTATAAACTAATTCATTCAAATTTCCTACTTCGTCTACCTTAAAACTTAAATTATTCTTACTATAATTCACCAAATCAATAGTCTTATTTCCTTGTTTATGTTGACGGCTTCCAGTTGAAATTAATACTTTAGTTAACCCATTCTTAGCAGCAGCTTCAATCTTTTCTTTAGTCCCCCCTACTGGCCCTAAAATCCCCCCAGAATTAATTGTTCCAGTTACAGTAACTTTATCATCATATTTCAAATTTAATAAAGCAATTGTTGTTAAAGCAGACATTGCTGCTCCAGCTGAAGGTCCTCCTATAATATTTGAATTCGCTTTAATTGTATAAATAAAATCATAACTTTGACAATTTAACTTAAAATAATTACAAGCAATATCTTTAGCAAACCTGGTAGAAATTTGAGTATCCATTTTTGTTAGTGGAAACGTTTCCAAAAATACTCTTCCTGAACCTGGTTTTAATTCTACATACAAATCTGCAATACTCCCACCATAAGTCGCATTGTTTGTTTCTTGCACCGCTAACAATTTCATTCCATAAACTTTTCCATTATTTGCACTCAAAACAAAACTAGAACAAACTAAACAAACTATCAACAATAAAACCATTTGCCCCTTTTTCATCATATCCTAAATAAACAAGATTTATTTAAATCTATCTAAAACAAAAAAACAAACTAAATCATCATCCCGTATTTTTTATTCTTAGCAGTCATTTTAATAAAATAGTTTAGTCTTTTTTTGAAAATTTCAGGACGATCTCTAGCGTTTTCTATCCATTCAATACGAATACGTTTGTAGGGTTCAGAGAATTCATTAAAATTATTCCAAGTATTTTTATCTTCTTTCAATAAATTAAGGACATCTTCTTTTACAACACATTTTACATTTTTAGAAGATTTTTCAAAGGCATGTTCAACAGCCTTAAGACCATGAAGTGTCATCTTCTTATCTTTAATTAGCTTGTGAATTCTCTCCTTATTAAGTTGTGAAAGATTACTTTTTGGTCTTCTTGGAGTGAATCTCTGAGCAAAACTTTTTTCATCTATACTTTTAACTGTACTGTCTATCCAACCATAACAAAGCGCTTCTTCCACTGCATCATTGTAAGGGATCCTTTTTATGCCAGATGATTTTCTATAATAAATAAGCCAAATTTCTTTTTCTTTATTGTAATTTTTAGCTAGCCATATACGCCATTTTTTCCTATCAGCCACATAGAGTGTTTTTCCCAAGTCCATACATTCTCAATTAATGTTTAAATATATAAAAATATCTTATAACCAACCAATAAAAAAACTAATTTTATTCAACAATTCTAATCTTATCAATATCTCTAAACCTAACTTGAATCTTCTGTCCAGTTTTATGTTTCTGTAACATTACTTTATTTCCCAACAATAATTTAACCTGGTATCTTTCTCCCTCAAATTCTACTTCATCATGTTTTTTTAATCCAATACTTCGGAACAAAACCGTCAACCGATAAACTTCTTTACCTCCCTTTCTCCCCCATAATGAAGAAGTAACATTATAATCTCCACCAAACTTAGTTTGCAATCTTTTTCCTAAAGCACGAGTAAATTGATTATCGGCTAAATAAAAATCAACTCCTCCTTTAACTGTCATTGCTTTAGCTAATGGAATTTCATGTTTGTCAATCTCAGCTCGAACATATTCAATAATCTCATCCGCACAATCTCTTAACTGCAATACTGCTTCAAAATAACTAGGGTGTTTGCCTTCTAAAGATCTTACCATAAATTAAGAAATACTTGTTCCTTTTTTAACTTTTTTGTAGATTAAAGTTTTTTACAATCATACATACTTAAATCAATTTCCAAACTATGTATTGTGTTCAAAGCAGATTCTAATTTCTGAATTGCCAATAAGACCCTTTCCGGCCCATGTTCAGAATAATTCAAACCATCTCCTGACCACCCAGTTAAATTATCTGGACAAGTCAAATAAAAACCCCTAACTCCTCGTTTTCCAAAAGTTAAAGTACTTTGTTCATCTACCCCTTGATATTGTCCACCAAACCCAATTGATTCTAATACTCCGAATAACAATGGTCTTCTAGATTCAGATTTAATAAATGGATGAACTGAACTACCAATCACTTTCTCTTCATCAAGAGTAGAAGATCTATCTTTACCCATTATAGGAATATCTACTTCAATATACAAGTTATCATCCAAACCATAATTATACTTAAGATACACTGAAGAAGGCTCCAATTCAACTTGCTCTCTCCTATTAAATTCATTCTGAACACAAGTATATCCTTTTCCTTTTAATCCTAAATGTACTTGTTTCCATTTCTCATCCGCTTCTTTCAATTCCAATACACTTTTCACTTCCATATCTTTTTTACTCAATTCAAATATATAAGTATTATGACTCAATAATCAACTTGTAGTATCACGTTTTAAGGGCACAGTATAATACATCTTGGTGATGTATTAT
>CAYSWQ010000036.1:0-9592 GCA_964434885.1 uncultured Methanosarcinales archaeon
GTTTGAGATTGGTTTAACTTTAGGAACTGAAGCTTTTGTACCGGTAGCAACAGATTTTTTAGGTTATGATGCTTTAGGAAAAATGAAAGAAATTGTTGCCAAAATAAATGAACACTATAATCACAATATTAAAATAAGCAAAATTATTCCAACATTATTTGATAGAAGAAATAAAATTTGTAAAAATATGTTAGCTAAAATGCAACAAGATTTTCCTGCTTTGATGGCCTATCCAATCAGGTATAATTCCAAGTTAAAAGAAGCACCAATGATTGGGAAATCAATTTTTTCTTATGCGAAATCGAGTGCAGGAGCAGAAGATTATAATCGTTTGGTTGACGATGTGATTGAGATGGAATGGGCTGTTTAACCAAACACCTTTTCAAAAAAACTTTTGCTTGGTTTTTCTTCTTTTAATTGTTTAATTAATTCTTTTTGTTTTTTCGATAATTTTTTAGGTACTTGAATAGTAACTCTTACCATTTGATCTCCAGCCCCGGGGTGATTTAAGAAAGGAATCCCTTTGTCTCTCATTCTAAAAATTGTTTCTGATTGTGTAGCAGGAGGTATTTTTAATTTAGCCTTGCCATCTAATGTGGGGACTTTTATTTCATCACCAAGACAAGCTTGAGTGAAAGAGATAGGAATAGTTAAATGAATATTATTGTCTACTCTTTTGAAAACTTCATGTTGTTTAATATAAAGAAAAATGTATAAATCACCACTGGGTCCTCCTCTATCTCCGGGTTCGCCTTCTCCAGCAATTCTTAATCTATTATTATTTTCTACTCCTGCAGGAATAGTAACTTCGATTTTTTTCTTTTTTCTGACTACTCCTTCTCCATGGCATCCAGAACAAGTTTGGTTAGGTACTTCCCCTTCTCCCTTACAATAATGACAAGGGGCAGTCTGTTGAAAATAACCAAAAGGAGTTCGCTGAGTTTTTTTAAGGTAACCTGAACCACTACAATGAGTACATCTCTGAAAGTTCTTTCCACCTTTACCTTTACAATCAGGACAATGTTCTAATTTGTTTAAATCAATATTTTTTTTAGCTCCGTGAAAAGCATCTTCTAAAGTGATTTCTAAATCATATTGTAAATCATGACCTCTTCTTCTGGATCTTCCTCCTCCCCCTCCAAAAAGTTGGTCGAAGATATCTCCAAAACCAGAACTAGAACCGCCAAAACTGCCAGATCTAAACTTAGACATAATATCTGAAAAATCAAAACCTTGGAATCCTTCAAAACCAGAAGCTTGTTTAAATGCATCAGGATCTCCATACTGGTCGTACTGACTTCGTTTTTGTTCATCCCCCAGAACAGCAGCAGCTTCGTTAATTTCTTTAAATTTTTCTTCGTATTCTGTTTTTTTATCTTCAGGAGCTCTATCTGGATGATACTTCATTGCTAACTTTTTGTAAGCTTTCTTAACTTGTTCTTTAGTAGCGTTTTTATCTACTTTTAGGGTTTTATAATAGTCTTTTGCCATTGATTTCCTCTGCCAATTGTATTGGGTTTATATTTATTTTGGAAAATATTTGATTTTCATATTCTTTTGATTTTTTGATGTGGTATTCCCAATATTCAAGGGGTTTGTTGTAATGTTGTTTTAAATAGTTGTAACGTTGATCATGTGAAACCACTTTATTTTGGAAAGTTACTGAATCAGCATAAGCAACAATTAAATCTTCCCAATTTTTTTCTCGATAATAATTGGAACAGTTGAGAATTGTTTCAGCTAATTCTGGATATTGAGGTTTGAAAAATTCATAAGCAATCTGGTCTTCTTTCAAACCAGGGTATTTTTGGATTAAATTATTTCGAGTGTTTATTTGTTCTGGAGTGAAATCGTTGTTGTGGAAAGGTGTTTCTTGATTAATGTCAATAGCTGTGATTTTGAAGAGATCATGAAGTAAAGCTGCTCGACTGACCAATTCGACGTTGATTTTTACTCCAGAGCCCGATAATTTATTGGCTAAGAAAACAGCTACTTCTCTTACTTTTTCACAGTGTTGTTTGATGTTTTCAGGAACTTTGTATTTCTGGAAAAGTTCTTGACATTGTTGTTCGGTTGGGAGGTCGATTTTGTTTATTTTTTTGACTGTTCCTTTGTTGGCATCAACTTCGACTAGGTCTCCGTCTTTGAATATTTCTGTTCCATATTCAGTACCAACAATACAAGGTATTCCGAATTCTCTACTAACAACTGCAGCATGAGACATCATTCCACCTTGATCAGAAACAATAGCTGAAGCTTTATGACATAAAACCATTAGCTCTGGACTAGTTGTTTGTGC
The DNA here is from genome assembly GCA_964434885.1 of uncultured Methanosarcinales archaeon. Lineage (GTDB taxonomy): Archaea > Nanobdellota > Nanobdellia > Woesearchaeales > GW2011-AR9 > CAYSWQ01. Next base: position 2,300 of record CAYSWQ010000036.1, read on the forward strand.
TATAAGAATATCTCCTTTTTCCATTCGGGAATTAATTTTACTTACTTCTTCAGTATCAACCATCATCGGAGCAATTGTGACTTTACCAGTTACTTTCCCTTTATTAGCAATTGTTCCATTAATAGAATCTCTTTCTCCACCTTTTATCACTTCTTTGGATAATTGGGTGGCTTTTTCATGCGATAAACTAAAAGTTTTACCATCAATAGAAATTAAAGCGGTTGCTTTTTTTCTTTTATTAATTATTTCCTCATCAACTTTTTTCCCATCATAGAGAGCCATTAATTCATTAGAATAAAGATAATTGGCACTATCTTCATCATTATAATACTTCTTTGAAAGAGAAGCCATTGTGTTTGGAATTATTCCACCAACAAAAGCAATTTTGTTTAAAGTTTGCCTACCCCAAACTTTCAACTCATACATATCATTCAAGTTTTCTTTAATAGTTTGATCATTAGTTTCTTGCATTTTTTGATAAGCTAAATCAATGTAAGGAAATTCAGTGAACCCGTAATAATACCAAAATTTCCTCATTTTTTCTAAAAGAACTTTTAATTCTTCTTTACTAATCTCTTCTGGAACAGAATCATATTTCGGAAATACATCTTTGTATAAATGATCTAAGAAAGATCTAAAAGTTTTAGCATATTCTTGATATTTTTTTTTGCTACTAAATAATTTTAATCCTTCTTGTAGGCATTCTTCTTTTTTACTCTTATCCATGAAAGTATACCATTCTCCTTTTTGTTGTGATAATAAAGATTCCTCCTCTTCGGAATTTTGTACTAAAAGAATATTTCCCCTACCCAATGAAGTCCCAGCAAATGCTTCGTGATTAAAACAGGAAATATTAAATTTGCCTCTGAAAAGGTTGCTGTACTTTTTTAAATCAATATTAAGTCTTCTAACAACTTCATTTTCAGCATCTACTTCAATTAACTCCCCTTCCTTGAAAGTTGTTGTAGCTCTTTCTGTTCCAACAACACAAGGGATTCCAAATTCTCTAGAGATAATTGCCGCGTGAGAGAGCATCCCTCCTTCATCTGTAACAATTGCCCCTGCTTTCATAGCAATATCCATGACGTTAGGTTGAGTCATTTGAGTAACTAATATTTCTCCTTTCTGAAAAGATTTTCTTAATTCTCTTAATTGTTCAATGTTGTTAGATTCTAGAATTCTGGCTTTACCAACCAATTTACCTGCATTTGCTATTCTCCCTTTTAATTCATCAGTTTCTTCTTCTTTATACAAATTTTTTAATTCTTGTTTAGCCAATTGTTCTGCTTCATCACCAGATTTAAAAATAATTTTTCCTTCTTTCAACATTCCAACAAAACAATTCTTTCTATTCTTTTTCTCTTCATTGGATAATTTTGTTCCATTTAATAATTCTCTAATCTCATTAATCAAATAATATTTATTAATGTCTTGGATTGATTCACCTGTTCTTTTAGAAATTTCTTCAAATAGGGGAATTAAGTAGAAATCAGTACCTGCCCAACAAGACTTCAAGTCAATTCGGCTTAAAGCAACTTTTTGTACAAATTCAACTGCTTGTTTTGCTTCTGGTTTAGTATTGATTATTTTTTCTTGTTTTTCTTTAAGTTCCCTTTTCTCTTCAAGAATATTTTTTACTTTTATATTTTCTTCATCATTATTATATCTTTGAGTTAATGTATCAATAACATCTTCTTTTGAGAAATGTACTGCAACAATCCAAGGGTGTTTTTCAGTATGTTCAATTAATTTTTCAACAGAAAATTCTTCCTGTAAAAGTTTTTGCCAATCTAATAATTCTTTATCAACTGGATCTAATTCTGAAGGTAACATTAAAGTAGATAATTGTTCACCAGAAAATTGTTTCTCAACTTCTTTATTTAAGTGCAATGTAGTTTGTGCTTGGCTTGCCCTAAAATAACTAATGACTTGAGACCAATTACTGGCAGTTTCATTAAAAATTAAAAATAATTCTTCATTAGATAATTCTGAAAAACTAGTTTCTTTTAACATTTTCAATAATTTTTGGTGTTGGTTATACACACCATCTACTTCTTGGAAAAATTTTTTAGTGTACTCTGGATTCAGGAAAAGTTTACTTCTTTCTCCATCTTCTTCTAGATCTTTATTAGAATGATAACAGAATATTCGATTGTTTCTGGAAACAGAAATTACATTATTGAGTTGATTCCATAAAATGTGTCTTAATTTGAGAAGAGCATTAAGATTCATTTCAATAGTAAAATGTGTTTGATGATTACTCCAAAGAAAAGTGTATGGTGATTTCATTATAAATTAAATTCTCCTTTAGTACGTTCAATTACTTTTGGAACTAGTGTTTCTTTCATGTAATTAATTGCTTCTTGGTATTTTTCAAAATGATTACAAAAAGGATTTGGTACTCCTTCTTCTACTTGGGCATATTCAGCAATAGGAATTATCTCTGGTGTAGGTTCTCCTGTTTTTGTGTAAATGTTTCTTGTTAATTCAGCAGTTGAATCAGTAACAGGTAAAACTAAATCAAATCTTTTAGTTGGATCTAATGGTTGATGATATTCTTTATGATGTTCTGGAAGTATTCCAGTTTGGGCCAATGCTGCATTTCTAAAAGCAACCTCGACGTCCATTAAATAATTAAAACATTCATCAACTTCTTGAGGGTCTGCTTCTAAACCTTTTTCTTTCACACTAAGAGCCAAATCTTTTAACCTACCAAGATAAATATCATTATCTAATCCTTGAGAAATACATTTAATCTGAGCATTAACATAGTTTTTTCCAGTTGGTTCATTAACTGGATGTTTACCTGCTCCACTAGAAGAAAAAATTAATCTTCCTTCTAGGCCTTCAACCTTAACTAGTTCATTCCCAATGATTTCTATGGCTGGGCTTCTCCCACCATTGCCATAACAAACGGCATGTAATTCTGTAACCATCTTTAAGTTCAAAAAAGAAAGATTAAATAATCTTTCTATTTCTTTTCTTCCTTCTTTTCTTCGAATTCAGCATCAACTACTGTTTCGTCGGTGTTTGATTCTGGTTTCTCAGATTGAGGGTTTGCTCCGTTTGGTCCAGGACCTGCTTGACCATTGGGATTTGGTCCTGCTCCATTAGCACCAGCTTTTGCTTGTTCTGCTTGTTGAGCTGCAGCTGCTTCTTGATACATTTTAGTACCAATTTCTTGCATCACTTTATTCAGCTCTTCAATCTTAGCATTGATAGTTGCTGGTTCTCCAGTTTTTCTAGCTTCCTCAAGTTCTTTGACTTTCTCTTCAATACTTTTCTTAGTATCTTTGTCAACTTTGTCTTTGAACTCATCCAACATCTTCTTAGATTGGTGGATTAAAGAGTCGGCATTGTTTTCAGCATCAATCTTTTCTTTTTTCTTGTTGTCAGCTTCTGAATTTTTCTCTGCTTCAGCTTTCATCTTTTCGATTTCGTCCTGACTCAAGTTTCCAGTACCAGTGATTTTGATACTTTGTTCCTTAGCAGTTCCTAGATCTTTAGCAGAAACAGAAACGATTCCATTAGCATCGATGTCAAAGGTTACTTCGATCTGTGGGACTCCCCGAGGTGCGGGAGGGATTCCCACTAGATCAAATTGTCCTAGAACTTTATTGTCTGGAAACATTGGTCTTTCTCCCTGAGCAACTCTAATAGTTACTGCTGGTTGATTGTCTGCCGCAGTAGAGAAGATCTGAGACTTCTTAGTTGGCACGGTGGTGTTTCTGTCGATTAACTTAGTAAAAACACTTCCCAAAGTTTCAATTCCTAGACTTAATGGAGTAACATCCAATAATAAGACATCTTTAACATCTCCAGCTAAAACTCCAGCTTGAATAGTTGCTCCCAAAGAAACAGCTTCGTCCGGATTAACAGATTTATCTCCTTCTTTGTCAGTCAACTTTTTTACAATTTCTTGTACAGCTGGGATCCTAGTTGATCCACCAACAAAGATAACTTTGTCAACTTCTCCACCAAAATCACTTAATGCTTGTTTAGTTGGACCTTCTAATCTTTTTAAGATAGAATCAATTAATTCTTCGAACTTAGCTCGAGATAATTCTTCAGTCAAATGTTTAGGTCCGTTTTGATCTGCAGTAACGAAAGGAATATTGATCTCAGTTTTAGTTTTAGTTGAGAGTTCAATCTTGGCTTTTTCAGCAGCTTCTTTTAATCTTTGGACAGCAGTGTTATCTTTACGTAAATCGACACCAGTTGATTTCTTAAACTGGTCTGCTAAATAGTCAATAATTATTTGGTCAACATCGTCCCCACCCAATAAGTTATCTCCAGCAGTCGCTTTAACTTCAAAAACACCATCTCCCAATTCTAGAATAGAAACATCAAAAGTTCCTCCTCCAAAATCAAAGACTAAAACAGTTTGTTCTTTTTCTTGTTTATCTAAACCATAAGCTAAAGCCGCAGCAGTTGGTTCGTTAACAATTCTTAAAACATTTAAACCAGCAATTTCTCCTGCATCTTTAGTTGCTTTTCTTTGGGCATCATTAAAATAAGCAGGAACAGTAATAACTGCATTATTAACTGGTTGTCCCAAATAAGCTTCGGCATCTTTCTTTAATTTTTGTAAAACCATGGCGGAGATTTGCTCTGGTGAGTATTCTTTGTCATCAATGGAAATCTTTTCGGTGGTTCCAATTTTTCTTTTAATACTCCTAATCGTTCGAGAAGGATCAACAATCGCTTGGTTTCGAGCAACTTGTCCAACAACAACCTCTCCTTCTTTAATATGTACTACACTTGGAGTAGTTCTTTGTCCCTCGGCATTCGGGATAATGTTTGATTTTCCAGCTTCCATTACTGCAACTGCGGAAAATGTTGTACCCAAATCAATTCCAATGGTAGCACCATTAATTTTTTTATCTTTATTTTCAGTTGTTTTATCTTTCATTTTATTTTACCTCGCTGTTTCAATTTTTATTATTATTTTGTTGGCCGTCACTAACTTTAACTTTAGCAGGCCGAATCACTTTGTCGTTTAACATAAATCCTTTTTGTAATTCTTCTATAATTGTATTTTCTGGTTTTTCTGAAGCGATTTTCATTAATGCTTCATGATAATAAGGATTGAATTCTTGATTTTCGGTTTTTATTTTTTTAACTCCTTGGTTTTCTAAAACAGTGAATAATTGAGAATAAATTAATTGAACTCCTTTGGTGAAATCTCTTTGATTTGTGTTGCTGTTTTTTAAAGCCAATTCAAAGTTATCTATGATAGGTAATATTTGTAAGATTGTTTTTTTGGAAGCAAATTGAGTGATTTCTTGAATTCTTTTTTCAGTTTGCTTGCGATAGTTTTCAAAATCAGCCTGATTTCTTTGTAATAAACTAGTTAATTCGGTGATTTTTTCTTGTAATTTGTTGTTTTCTTTTTCCGTAGATTTTTCTTTTTTTACCATTTTTATTGTTTTTGTTGATTTTAAGTCAACGTAGTAGTCTTAAAAGGCAACTAATATATAAACTTTTCGGGAAATCTTTAAATAATGGAGAATAATTCTTAGTTTATGGCCAAACGGATTGTCGTTGTTAAGATCAGAAAAAAACACCATAACAATGTTAATGAAGATCTTAGGTGGATGGGTAATTCTTTAGGTTTGTTTGGTATTCGTGACAAAGATAGTAGTTGTTTTAGAATGTTTATTGTATTGTTAAAAAATAGAGATAAAACTATCTCTTCTGATGAAATTGCTGAAAAATTGGGTTTAACTCGAGGTACAGTAGTACATCATTTGAATAAATTGATGAATGCTGGTGTAGTAGTTAGGGAGAAAGGTGGTTATATTCTTCGTGAAAATTCAATGCAAGGCGTGATTAGAGATATGCAAAGAGACATGGAATTGATGTTTGGTGAATTGAAAAGAGCTGCTAAGGAAATAGATGAGAAATTGGGGATGTGATTGATAACTTAATCTGCACGACAAGCAAATATTTTTCCATTAAATTTTTTCTGTTCTTGATAGTAATGTTTTCGGCATAAATAACTCCGCTTTTTCCTTTATTTTTTTCTCCTAACATACCTGGATAAACTTCATATAAGCTTTATTTTTATAAGTTCATTTATAATCACAATGGTTCTTTTTTATCTTCCACAAAAAATTTCCATAATCTCTTTTGTAGAATAAATTTTAACTTTATCTTGTTCTTTTAGTTTTTTATCATTTGACCAAATTGGAGAATTTCTTCTTAAAGCCAATGCAAAATACATGGCATCATTTTCATCAGGTGAAATTTCTAAAGATTCATCAATAAAATCACAATATTCTTCGCTAGGAATGATTGTTATTACTTTCATTAATAAATGCATTAATTGTATGAAATTTTCAGGAGAGCGCTTTGATTTAAATGATATCTCTTTTTTGTATTTTATAAATTCATCAATAATAAATTCTGGAGCAATTAATTGAAAACTTTTTTCAAAAGCCAAATCGGTGGTTACACCGTCACGAATAAACATAGCAAATAAAATATTTGCATCAACTATTAATTCCATGTTTTTCTTTGTGTCTTTTCCAAGCAGCAGATTTTACTTTTTTTCCTAATTCCAAAGCCTCTTTTTCAGTTAAAGTGCTGTCCTTAGTAAATTCTTTAAATTTTCTGAGCATTAATATTCTCTTTTGAATTGCTTCTCTAGCTACAGCACTCCAATTTATTATTTTAAATTCATCCATTTCAGATTTCAATTCTTCAGGGACTGACAAAGTTATACTAACCATTTTTACCTCCGTTGATTATGTTTATTATGTGTGATATGTTTATTTATTTAAATGTTTTGGTAGTTTTTAGAGAAAATATTAAAAATAAACTAGTTCTTGGATTGAAAATGCAAAAGACAAATGATGTTATTGGATTAGGGAGTGCATTAATGGATTTTTTGATTGAAGTAGATGAAGATAAATTATTAGAGTTTAATTTGAAAAAAGGGGAGATGCATTTGGTAGAAGAAGAGAAAGCTTCTGAGATTTTACAAAAGATTAATGATTATCAATTACAAGTAGAATATGTTCCAGGCGGAAGTTCTGCAAATACTTTAAAAGGGATGGCTTTGCTTGGAAGTAAAGTTATTTTCTGTGGGAAGGTTGGTTCCGATGATCATGGTTTGTCTTACGAACAGCAAATGAATGGGCACGGGGTTGATTTAAGATTGGGTAAACAGGATTCTCTTACTGGGCATTCTATCTCATTTATTACTCCCGATTCTGAAAGAACGTTTGCAACCCATTTAGGAGCAGCGATTAATTTGGTGAAAGAAGATATTTTAGAAGAAGATATTGC
>CAYSWQ010000037.1:0-9524 GCA_964434885.1 uncultured Methanosarcinales archaeon
GAAACCATGGTTTTATTTTTTTAAAGCCGTAATCAACAAATACTTTTACAATTATCATTTAGATAGTGATTTTATTGGTGAGATGGGAGGAGATGTGGCTTATTTGGGAAGGCAAATAAAATCTTTATTGAGTTTATACAAATATCAAGTTTCAGAAACACATCATCCTGGTAAAACAGAATCAAAAGAAGAAACAACATCAGAAGAATCTAAAGAATCTGCCCCTGAAGATCCCACTGATTAATCTTATTAATTTTCACTCTTAATTTCTGACCTAATTTAAAATCACCTTCTACAATAACTGGTTTGTAAGATTGATTACGTCCAATCCACTGTTCATTTTTTCCTTTTTCAACCAACATTATCTCTACTATTTTTCCCAACCACTTTTCATTATTTAATCTAGCAATGTTCCTAAAAATCTCACTCAACACGCGAGATCGTCTTTTAATTTCATCTCCTGGAATTTGGTTTTTCATTTTCGCCGCAGCAGTTTTTTCTCTGGCCCAAAAACGAGAAATATTCATTACTTCTGGACTCATTTGTCTAACCACACTTAAAGTATCCCAATATTGCCGATCTGTCTCCCCAGGAAAACCAACAATCATATCTGTAGCAATAGTAATCTCTGGAAAATTAGCTCTAAATTCTTTCACCAAATCAACAAACTCTTTAATAGAGTACTGTCGCCCCATCATCTTCAATACTTGATCATTTCCACTTTGTACTGGTAAATGTAAGAATTTGTAAATTTTTTCACTTTTGAAAAGTTCTAACATTTCATTTTTCATTTTTAACAAATGATCTGGATTCATCATCCCTACTCGAATCTTAAAATCATAATCTAACATCACTAATTCTTTCAAAAGCTCAGGTAAATTAGTTCCCAAATCAAAACCATAACAACCACCATCTTGGGCAGTTAACCAGATTTCCTTAACTCCTTCACCTAAAGCCTTTCGAACTTTCAATTTAATCTCTTTAATTGAATAAGAAATCAATTCTCCTCTGGCAGATTTTGTTTTACAATAACTACATTTCCCCAAACAACCCCTACAAATAGGCACAATTTCAATCAACGGATTATCTCTAATCTTGGGCAATTCTAATTCTGGATTGTCTTCTTGCGAAAGATTACAGATAAAATTATCATTTAATGCTTCTTCTACTACTTCCACAATATTATTAATTTGTTTAGTACCTACTAATGCCAAACCTTTAAGTTTCTCTGGACTAGCTTGCGCAACACAACCAGCTACAATGATTATTTTGTAAGTCCATTTGTACTTCTCAATCTCTTTTAACACTGAATTTTCAGAAGGCCCTTTAACCGTACAAGAATTTAAAATCAAAACATCTGCTTCTTCTGGATTATTAACAATCTGAAATTTAGCTTCTTTCAACAACCCAGCCATCACTTCACTATCTGCTTTATTCAGTGAACAACCCCATGTTTTGATATGTATTTTTGTCATAGAAGTTCAGAGAAATGTGGTTTTATAAAGTTTTGGTAGAATTAAACAAAACCCCTGGAAAAGGATTAAACATTCTTTCTTTATACACAACCCAAGTTTCATAGTCTTTAATGATTGAACTGAAATTAATTTTGATATCTTTAATCAATTCATGAAATTCATAATTATCTTTAACTACCACATAATTCTTGATATCCCAAGGACCAATCATTTTCTTCACTGCTGTAACTAAAGGATGATGTTCCATATAATAAAGAAACTTTTTCTCTTCTTTTTCTCCAATTGAAGTTCCATTAAAACAAAAAACATAACTTTGATATCCCAAACAAGAAAAATTTAAATGACATGTAAATCGTTCAATAATGCCTGATTTTACTAATTTCTTAATTCTTAATCCAATCGCATCTGCACTTAATTTCACTTTTCGAGCAATCTTATATGTGGAAATCCTAGCATCTTGACAAAGCAATGAAAGAATCTGCAAATCTTTTTCGTCCACTTCATAATTCAAATTTTTTGCAGAACTAACTTTTTCTGTTTCCTTAATCTTTAATTTTTTAACTTCTGGAAAACTAGGAGTTCCTTGTACATTAATTACTCCTTCTGCTTCTTTTTTCAAAATCAATTCATCATACCTTCCCAAAAGCTGATGAGAAACCTGATCAAATTCCTGCAAATCTTTAGCTAATAAAACAATTTCCAAGTCCCAGTTATCATTAAATTGAGTTACTCTAAAAACCCGAGGAGACTTTTCCAATTCCCTGTAAAATTCTTTTAGTTTTTCTCCCTTGGAATCATCCAATAATAAAAGTAAATGGAATTGATAATATCTTAATTTTTGATAATTCAACCGAGAATAAGTTCTTAAGATTATTCCTCTTTCCTGCATCTTTTTATACCGATATTGAACAGATTCTTTAGACAAACGTACTTTTTTAGCAATTGTGGTAAAACTTTGTCGTGCATTAATCATCAAATGATAAAGTATTTTTTTATCTTTCAAATCCAATTTAAAGTAATTTTTATCGGCGAATTCTAGATTAACCATCTTATTTAATTACTAATGCCTATTTTATTATATAAATCTTTCGGCATTTATTTAAATTTATCTCGATTATTTAATATATTCCTTTCACCATCAAATAAGTAAGATAAACAATATGGAGTTGATGAAAAATGGGAAGTAAATTTCACTTGGTGATGGCTGGATTGTGGGCAACTGCTAGTATATTTTCTGGTGTGTCTTATGGAACGAAACCACACACTCCAGAATTACAGATGATGAAAGCTACAGCAGAATATATTCAAGAATACAAAGGAGGAAATACTGCAGAAAGAAATCCAATGGATGCTTTGAAGAAAGCTCAAGAAGCAATCAAAATTGTAGGCGAAGGTGATGTAAAAGTAGAAGGGTTATCTAAGTTAGAAAAAGACACCCTTTCTTTAGCTTCTAGTATGGACTCGAAAACACCACCTCAAATGTATGGGCCTGCATTAAAACAATTAGGGGAGAAAATGGAAGATGTTGCTGACCCCTATATGAGAAGTAATTTTAGTTTGGTAAACGCCACACTACAAGGTAGTTTGGCCCTTTTTAATTTAGGATTGTATATCAAAGGGGATTAAAAATGAAAAAGAAATCTTTACTAAAAAAACTGCAAGAGGACAATGGCCACGACTATTTGGGAACTGCTTTAGTTGTGAGAGGATCCAACTTAGAAAATAAGTTAGTTAAGATTGGAGAAACTCACAACGAAGTAAAAGCCGAATTAAATTACAACAAAGATACCTTCGCCCTATACCATGATGCTAGTGACATCTCTGACACTATCTTAGATACTTATCAAGAACTGATTGAAGAAGTTAGAAGCAGCAAATGGAAAGTGAAGAAGAATAGCAAAGCTCGGAAATTATTAAACCGAACTTCAGAGTGGTTTTATGAGGGGACAGATAGTGAAGATAGAACACTTATTGGTGGACTATTTAACTTTGCTTCGTTTGCCGTTTTTGGTCTTACTTCATTAGCAGTAGGAACAGCTTTACCATTAATTGGAGTCCCAGTAGTAGCAGCCGCAGGTTACGGAATCTTCCATCACAGAACCAAACTAAAAGAAACAACAGCAAAATTCAAAGGAGATGAAATTAGATATTTAAAAGCAGTTCACGCATTGAATGCTTATGCTCAGATTATGGAGAAAGAAGTAGCTGATATTGAATATGATGATGAAGTTATTGCTGATTACTTAGTTGATAAGTATGGTAATGGTGGGATTCAAGAAGCAATTGACAAAGCTCAAAGAGAAGTAGCTCAAGTTAGAAACGCAACTGAGAAAATATTAACTACTGCTGGTATTGAACCTTGGGAAATGCCAGAAGATTATGTAATTTCTTCCCTAAGAAAAACATCTGTCTTAGATGAAATACTCAACCCAACTTACCAAGCACAATGTGTGGATGAAAAACCAACCCAAGAAGAAGTAGAGTTAAACTAGTTATTTCAAAGTATAACCAACTTGTTGCTTCCCACCAGCATATGCTTGGTATAAGATTTCCTTCAAGGTTAAGGTAATTTCTCCGTTATAGGTGAAGCTTTCCCCTTCTTTCAGCCAATCTCCCCTAATATCATTTACCTTAATCTTGACGCGATCTCCTTCAAAATTATAGATTTGGATAATATAGTTCTTTTTGTTTAAGGTGATATTGCTAGTTTCCGTTAATTTTGTAACATACATTGTGTCTTTCACAACTTCTTCTTTTTTAGAATCATCTATTGCACTTGATTTAACCTCTACTGTTTTATTAACAGTCTCATTCTTCACTGGCTCAGGCAAACACTCCCCTTTCAAACAACCACCTGGACATCTCTTGGTATTAATCCAACCACAACTTTCAGTTTGATATCCCTTTTTATTCTCACTAATACACTTAAAACCAACTTCACAAACTTTACCTAGATTACATTTTCCATCCTTACATCCCAATCTACATTCTGTTTCTTGCGACCAATTACAATCACTTCCTAAATAACCTTTCTTCCACTTACCAATACACTTCCAACTTGCTTCACACTTGGAAGATTTATTCTCAACAACCAATTTTGTTTGATTAACCACAGAAGCAGATTCATTCTCAACTTTCTGATCAACACTTCCAGTACAACCAATTAAAAAAACTAATATAAAAAAAACCACTAATATTTTCATTTCTCCACCACATAAAATATTTCATTAACTTCATTGATAATCTTAAATGAATAACCCAAACGATCACACATTAATTCAATCCATTTACGTCGTGGTTTTTTCATCATTTTCCCAGAAACAGTTAGAGTAGGAAAACTAACTACAATAAATTTAGCAGGAATATTAGAAATTACTTCTTCACTTTTCTTATGCCCCTGACCACGATCAAGAACATCAGTCATTTTTAACAACAAACAAAGATCAACTGGTTTCAATTTCTTAATTTGATTTAATTTCAAATTATCTAATATTCCAGTTACTCCTTCAAAAGACTTATTGTTTTTACTCAAAACCCAAAAATATTTCTTCACTAAACTAATTTCTCTTTCATTAATATCATAAGCATAATACTTCAATTTACCTAACTTCATTAACGGTAAAGATAAAGGATTAATGCCACATCCCAAATCTAAAATACTTTTTGGTTTTCCAGTAATCTTAAACAACTTTGGATAAAAGTGAGAATAAAAACCCAACCTTTCTTTTGTAGAAGAATGAGTTTCTAATAATTTTTTATGGATATCTACAACCTCCTTAGAAATGTTAAAATCCTTAAGGGGTGCCAACTGCCCCATCAACTCATCAAATATCTCTTCTCTTTTATCTAAATTCATTCCAAACAAACTATGGGCTCTTCTTAATTCAGCCCTTACTCTTTTAATAATCTCTTTATATTCTTTCGCTTTCGAAGTAAATTCTTTTTCTAGAAAACTAATTGCTTTGGCATTACTCGCCAAATGTTTTTTCAAATAACTTTCAACAAAATTTTCCGCCAAATGCTGCAACTCTTTCTTTTTCTTAATGTCCTTAACCAATAACTCAACTTTTTCCGGTTTTATTTTCCGAGAACCTATTTTCATTTTACCTCTTTTAATATAATTATCACAATACATTAATCTTTATAAATTTGTTGTTGGTAGAAAAACCATGAGTCTCAAAATAATTATTGATGAAATGGGAAATGATAAATACTCCCGGATGGAAAAGAAATTAGCAGAACTGGGAAGAGAAACTGGAAGTAAAACCTATAAACCAATGCGTGTTACAACAGTTACTGAAATAAAAGGTACTATTTATTGTGGAGTCACCTTAACTGAAACTAAAGACTCTTCTCTTCCTTCAGAAGAACACAAAAAAAATCTCCGTCACTTCCTAGATTATTTAGTGGAATTAGAAGCTTAAAAAAGTTAAATTTATAATAAACCATTATATTCTCTTTACAATGAATCTAAAAAAAGCCTGGAATTTCTTTTGGCATAGTGATTCTCCTTGGAGTTGGCTAGCAAATATTGTGGTCGCTTTCGTTCTAATCAAATACTTAATCTACCCTCTCCTCGGATTAATAATGGGAACTGGATTTCCTATTGTTGCAGTTGTTTCCGAAAGTATGGAACACGGAGTACACAATAATGTTCTGTGTGGTCAACAATTAGTTAATTACCGAGATTCCTATGACAATTATTGGAAAGTTTGTGGTGGTTGGTATGAAAAAAACAATATCACTAAAGACCAATTCCAAAAATTCTCTTTCAACAAAGGATTCTATAAGGGAGATATAATTATAGTCTGGGGAACTAAACCCAAAAATCTGAAACTAGGAGATGTACTAATCTTTCAAGGCCATAAACCTCAACCTTTAATCCATAGAATTATAAAAACCGAACAAGAAAACGGAAAATATTATTTCTACACTAAAGGAGACCATAACTCAGATATTCTTCCAAATAGTATAGAAAGTAAAATTCCCGAAAACAGACTTCTCGGTAGAGGAATTATTAGAATCCCTTATTTGGGTTGGGTTAAAATTTTATTTGTTCAAGCTGTTAAACCTTTGGGAATTAATATCAATACCTAATTATTGCAAATACAAATAAAAGTTCAAAAAAGCCCCAATGCCCCATAATGCAGAAGCAGAATAAGCTAAATGAGATCCTACTTTTGGTTTCTTTTCCATCACATATTCAACACAAGAAGTCGCAAATATTTTAGTTAACAATAAAGCAGGAATATAATGGACATTTTCTGAAATCAAATGGATCAAAGGGTTTGCTTCTACATCTATTCCATATTTCATCATATTCTCCGCAGTGAAAACTACATCTGCCAGACCAGTAGAGTACAAACATTTTCTTTCGAGACCCATAATAAAAAACCACTTAACAGAATATAATCTCTATGCCCTCCCAATATAATAATTCACTGCCAGAATTTTTTATCAATTTGCAGTTTTATAGATATAAGACAATTAAAAACCAAAGCTTTTTTAAATACATATTAAATTCTCATTTAAAATGATATTTTGTCCAAAGTGTGGGTCAATCTTAAGACCCAAAGAGAAATCAGGAAAGAAAATCTTCTGGTGTAATTGTGGATTTACTAAAGATTTAGAAGAAGAAAAGAAAGAATCTCAAGAAACACAGTTAGACGAAGAAAAAGTTGAAGAAACTAAACCTGAAGAAAGTAAAAGATTAGAAATTGTAGAAAAAATAGAAACTCATCCTAAAGTTAAAGCTGATTGTGGAAAATGTGGTAACAAGGAAGCTTATTATTGGACACAACAAACCAGAGCAGCAGATGAACCAGAAACTAGGTTCTTTAAATGCACTGAATGTGAACATACTTGGAGAGAGTATTCCTAATGGAATTCAATTTTTATCAACAATTAGAAGAATCTCAGATTTTTCAAGATTGGAAAAAAGATAATCCTAATGATTATTTAGTTCATTTCTATAATCAGATTAATAGTGCTTTTCAAACCAATGCCGATTGGGAAGTTGGTTTTTATAATCCAGATCAAGATAAGATTACTATTTTCATAATTGGAAATGAAATCTCAATCAAGCCACAAGAAGATGCTTTCAAGAAAGAAGGGAAAGTAGAACAACTTAATCTAGAAAAAATCAAAGTAGATTTCGAACAATCTATCGAAGAATTTAAGAAAATAAAAGAAGATAAATATTCTCCCGAAGTAATGCTTAATGGATTTATTATTTTACAGAACTTCCAAGATAAACTAATGTGGAATGTCTCTTTCGCTTTAAAATCAATGAACATTCTAAATGTAAAAATCAATGCCGAAACCAAAGAGATTATTTCTGACCAGGCCATTAATTTCATTGAAAGAAAATCTGGCTGAATTAAATGATGAAAGAAGCAAGTGAAGAATATATTAAGAAAATTACTAAAATGGGGGACGATCATTTTAAGAAATATGGTCGAAGAAAGATGAATCTGAAAGAATTTAATCAACTTTTTAAGTTAGATAAGATATAATTCTTTTCCCTATTGCAAATTATTTCTAGAGTAGTAAATCCATTTTATTTATTCTAGTGGTATCGGATTCCAGTATATATTTTGTAAAGCAATATTATTTATATATGAGCTACGCTTCTTAATTTTCATTGATAGATGTATACCAAAGGGGAATTAGAATACCAATTCCCTATGGTATTTTTTTTAGAAAGAGGTGGTTAAAATAGCAGATAAAGTTTCTTATAAGGCACAACAACAATGCATGGATTTAAATTCTTTCTTTGACAAAAAAGGAAAGAAAGTTGAAGAATCAGAGAATTAAAATTCCATATATTTTTTTATTTCTTCATAAATTTCTTCATGGATAGAATCAATAGTTTTAGGTTGATCTCCTTCAAAACAAATTACTTTTTTCCAATTCTCAATAGAATCATTATTCAAGCAATAAAAATAAGCTTTCTCTGCATCTTGTAAATGACCAATGTCTGCTTCATGGATGTCTCTTTTTTCTCCCTGTGTATATTCACGAGCTTCTTTCATATCAACTAACTTCTGACCAATTTCAGGAGACATATGGATAAATAAAGTTAGATCTGGAATGGGGATATTCAATACACTATACTCGATTTCATTAATCCAATCAAGAAATTTTTGTCTTTCTTCATCAGTATTTAACTTACCTAATTGATGTCCCTTGTTAGCAGAAGTATAGCGATTAGCCAAAACTATTTTACCTTCTTCCAACCATTGTCTAATTTGAAAACTCGCTGCATAACGATCTAGAGCATAAAATAAAGAAGCTTGTTTAGCCTTAACTTCTTTTGCTCCACCAAACTCTCCTCGCAGATATCTTTCTACAAACTGAGAAGACCAATTCCCATATTGTGGAAAATCAGCTATTTCCACTTGATAACCTTCTTTTCTTAATCTTGCACATAATAAATTAACTTGAGTCCCTTTACCAGAACCATCAGTACCATCTAGAACAATAAATTTACCTCTCATAACCTCTAAAAAGAACAACTAATATTTAAATAATATTGTATTGGACATACTAAAGAATAAAAATCTATATATAGTTAAATCGAATTCCAAAGTTCAATGAATAAAATTGTTTGCTTAGTGGGAATGTGTGGTTCTGGAAAAAGCGTAGTTGCTGATGAATTAATAAAAAATGGTTTTTTATTTGCTCGTTTTGGACAGATTACTTTGGATCTTGTAAAAGAAAAAAGTTTAGAACCTACTGAAGCCAACGAAAGAACCATTAGAGAAAATATTAGAAAAGAACATGGGATGGGTGCTTTTGCTATTTTAAATCTGCCGAAATTTAATAAATTATTAGAACAAGGTAACTTGGTAGCTGATGGATTATATAGTTGGACAGAATATAAAATTCTAAAAAAAGAATATGGAAATAGAATGACTGTTGTAGCTATTCTTACTCCACCAAAACTTAGATATTCTAGATTAACTGCTAGAACAGTAATTGATGAACAAATGCGTAATCGACCAATTAGCGAATCAGAAGCTCAAGCTAGAGATGTTGCTGAAATTG
>CAYSWQ010000038.1:0-9524 GCA_964434885.1 uncultured Methanosarcinales archaeon
TGGTTGATAAGAAAGGCAATACTTATACTCAAAAAAGTTCTTCTGATGAAATTAATGAAGCTAATGAATTTAAGAATGTAGTTGATAATTATTTGTCTTCCAAAGAAGGTAAAAATTTGGTTAGTTATTTGTCGGGTAAAGGAAAAGAACCTGCTGAAATAGTAAAATATGGTGCTGGGCCATTAGGGAAGAATACTGTGGCAGCAGTAGCAAAAAGTGATTTAGAAACTACAATTTTGGCTAATTATCAAGATGGAAAAGGTTTTGATTGTAGAACTAAAGATTTTGCCAAATTGTATCAACTTAATCAGAAAGAAGCTCAAGAATATGTTTTGTCTCATGAGATAGTACATACTGCAAGGTATACAACAGAAAGAGGAACTGAGCAATTATTAGAAACTTATTTTACAGAATTAGCAGAGAAAAGTATAGGTAAAGAAAAAATTAAATATACAAAATTAGCTCAAGTTGCAAAAATAAGAAAAGAAGAAGCAAAAGAAACGGTAAATTAACTTTCCAAATCTTTTAACATTTTATCGATTTCATCAATATCTGCAGTGGTATCTAGGTCTTTTTCTAATTGATCAATATCTGATGTATCTACACTAGATTCAGTAGCAGAGCCTGTTGTGGTTGTTGTACTAGTAGATTTGCTTTTTTTATCCATAGTTAGACATCCTAACATTAATGTTGAAATCACAATCAAAGAAACTAATATGGTTATTTTTTTCATTTTGAAACCTCCTTTTAATTAAAAAGAAAAAAAAGAAATTTAAAAACTTTTCTATGAAATTACTACTGCTTTATCACTTTTAGCTTTCTTTTCTTCTACTTTAGCTTTTTCTGCTGCTTTTTTATCTTTAAGTTCTCCTTTTAATTCTTTTAGGATTTCTCTTAGATCTTTCTTAATGTCTTTAATGCTGTCTCTAGCTTTTTTCTGTAAAGCATGTGCTTCTTTGATTGCTTTGTTTGTATCTTGAGCAGTTTTTGCTTCTTTGAATTTTGTTTTAGCTAAATTCCAGTTTTTCTTTGCTTCAGCTAATTTTGCTTTAAAGCTTTTCAAAGCAGCATCTAATTTAGTTGTATCTTGGCCTTTTGCTTTTAATCGGTCTCGAGCTGCAGTAAATTGTTTTTCCAATTGTTCAATTTTTACAACTAAATTACCTAATTTAGCATTAACTAAATTACCTGCTCCTCTTTTCATCAAAGGTTTAGTTTTACTCCAAGATTTTTTGATAGATTGAACTGCGGCTTTAATTTCTTCATCTGTAGCTTCAGATTTATTCTCTAAAGTTGTTTTAGCTTTCTTGATTTCTTCAATTTGGGCTTTAACTTTAGCTAATAATTCTGTTTTTTCAATACTATCCATATCAGAATCTTCTACTCTATTTTGTAATTTATTTAGGTTTTCTAAGATTACATCAGATAAATGCATCAAGTTTTTCCGAGCGTGTTTCCGATATTCTTTTTTAGCACTACAATTGGTTTCTTTACAATCTTTTACTTTCTTTTTCCATTCTATAACTTTGTCTTTAGAGCCTTTGTAATCTTTTTTTGCTTTGGCATAATTTGCTTTTATTCCCAAAAACTGTTCTCTTAACTTTTTTCTTTTTTCGTTAAGTTTTTGGATGGCAACTCTTTTTTGAGATCCATTCAATTCTTTGTTTTGGGCAATCAATCTTTTTTCTTGGTTTACTTTTTTTACATCATCACCCATATGTAATCCAATTTTTTTGTTTTCTTTCTTTGCAGTATCAACTGCTTCTTCTGCTAAGGCAGCCGGAATCATTCCAACAATAAAGATTACTAATACTGCCAGCACACTTATTTTTTTTAGCATTTTTCATGCACCTCCAAATGTTTATATTTTTTCATAAATATGGAGTTTCCCAGGATTTCTGGGAAGCCCCACATATCTTCCATACCTACTCTCTGGAGAAATTTCTTTATAAAGATACTTTCAAAAATACTTAATATAAAGCTTTATTTTGTCTTTTAAAACTTAAATAAGCTTAAAATTGGCTTTATTTGTTTATTGGGAGTAAAATATTTACTTTTTTTTAATAAACTTGTTAATTAGTGATATTTTAATACCAATATCTTTTTATATCAGTATTAATCATGAGATAAAATGAATCAAAATAAATGGATATTAATGGGTATTTTTTTAATATTTGTGCCCATTATTCAAGCAGCAACAATTCATGGAACTTTGTATGATCTTAATTTAGATCCTGTAAAAGATGCATTAGTTATAATTAATACAGTTCCACAGCAACAATATTTATCTAAAGATGGGACTTATTCTTTTGAAGTTTCTAAAGGAACATATACTTTGGTAGCAAAAAATCAAAATCTTTTGAGTAAAGATCAGGTCAAAATTGATAAAGAAGGTAAATTTGTTTATGATGTATTTATGTTAGATAGTTTTTCTGAAGAAGACCAGATTTTTGCTGATGCAGGTTCATTAAATGTTAGCGAAGAAAAAAAAGGATTTGCTAAATATCCTTTATGGACTTGGTTATTGGCAATAGGAATGATTCTTATTTTGATTGGTCGTGCAGTTTTGATTAAAAAGAAATTTGAGCGGAAAAATGGTAGTCAAGAGATAAAAGTGACAATGAAAAAGGAAGCAGAAAAGAAAAGTGATGTTTATGAGAAGAAAGAAGTTGAAGAAAAGAAAGTAGGAGAAGTAAGAGGTAAAGTAGGAACTGAAGAGAGAAAAGAGGGTCAAGTTGAAGAGAAATTAGAAAATAATGAAGATAATATAGATGAAAATAAAGTTGGTGAAACATTAGGTGATGATAATTTTGAAGAAGAAGATGAAGAACCAGATTATTTGAACAATACTTTAGATATAATTAAGAAGAATGAAGGTAGAATTACTCAAAAAAAGTTGAGAAAAGAAATGATGCATTTATCTGAAGGGAAAGTAAGCCTCATTTTAACTGAATTAGAACATAAAGGTTTGATTGAAAAGGTTAAAAGAGGAAGAGGAAATGTTATTTTGTTGAAGTGAGTTATTGGTTTTTAATTACAAGATAAGAAAGGGATTATTTTATCTTATTTCAAAGATTAAATTTTAACAATTTTTTTTATTCGAACATAATTATTTCTTACTTTTAACATACAAACTATCATAAAACTTATATATTTTGATTCTAAATAGTTTATTATGGGGAAAGATTCTGAATGGGCACAATCAGATCAAATTGTAAATTTTTATTTTGATTTAGCCAAAAGAACTAAAAAATATTCTCGAGAACAAGAGAGAATTGCTACTACTAGATTAATAGATCAATATCGAGAATTGAGTAAATCTATTGTTGATTATGTTGTTTTTGAAAATGAAGATTCTTTTGGAAATAATAGAAAAAAAGAAAATGATTTAGAAGTTCATTTAGGACTGAGGTATTTAGGAAAAGAATTTGAAATGAGAGGTCATTTTTATGAATTAGAAAGAAAAATTGTTAATGAAAAAGAGAAAGTAAAAAATTCTCAAAATGGAAATTCAAACAATTTAGAAAATCTAGCTGTTGAGGCATATAATTTAATTCCTAAATCAGGTTGTAGTCGATCAAAAATAATAGGTATTTCTAGACAGTTGTTAGAGTATGGAGTTAATGCTTCAGATGATTCTGTTAATGAACAGAATATCAAAATTAAAAGAAGAATTAATACTATAGAAAGAATAGAAAATGGTTTGACTAATGCAAATATTTATTTGATAATTAGTATAGCTCGTAGATATTCAGGAAAATCAATGCAATTATCTGATTTAATACAAGAAGGGATAATTGGTTTTATGAGGGGATTAGAGCATTATGACCCAAGTTTAGGATATCGTGTTTCAACTTATACTGGTTGGTGGATTCGTCAAAACATTGTTAGGGAATTAGTGAACCAAGATAAAACTATCAGATTACCTGTACATGTAGATACAGATTTAAATAAATTGAGAGATAGTGGGAGAATGTTAACTACAAGGTTAGAAAGAGGTCCAAATTTATTTGAACTTAGTGAAGATACAGGTTTATCAAAAGAGATACTTAAAAAGTTGATGGAGTTAAATGCAAGACAAGATAAATCTTTAAGTGATACTTTAGGTCAGACTGAAAACTTAACGTTGGAAGAAACAATTCCTTCTTCTATTCCTGGACAGGATCAGATAATTATGGATAAAGATATGAAAAAATATTTTGTTCGTATTTTAAAACAATTGCAACCTATTGAAGCAGGTGTTTTAGAAGAAAGATTTGGGTTAAATGGGAAAGTTCCTCAAACATTACAAGAAGTGGGTAATATGTATGGTGTTTGTAGGGAGAGAATTAGACAGATACAAGAAAGAGCTTTAAGAAAAGTTAGAATTAAAATTATTAAAGATAAAACATTTCCTTTACCTGAAGGACAATTAACTTTTTAAATAACTTAGTTTTCTTAATATTAATATGAAATATTCAGTTTATAATCCGCAAGAATTAGAACCAGTAATCCAAAAGTTTTGGGAAAAAAATAAAATTAATGAAAAGACTAGAGAAAAGAATAAGAAAGGAAAAAAGTTTTATTATTTAGATGGTCCACCATATACTTCTGGAAGAATTCATTTAGGAACAGCTTGGAATAAGTCGATGAAAGATATTACTATTCGTTATCAGAAGATGAAAGGATTTAATGTTTGGGATCGGGCTGGTTTTGATATGCATGGTTTGCCAACGGCAATGAAAGTAATGGCCAAACACAACTTAAAAACTAAGGAAGATATTTTTAAATTTGGAATGGATAAATTCATCAAAGGTTGTATTGAATTTTCTCAGGAAATGATGGGAATTATGATTAAAGATTTTGAAAGATTAGGGGTTACTTTGGATTTTAAAGACCCGTATCAGCCAATAAGTAAAGAATTTATGGAAGGAGAATGGTGGTTTGTTAAAAAAGCATACGAACAAAAAAGACTTTATCATGGAGAAAAAGTAATGACTTGGTGTCAACATTGTGAAACTGCTATTGCTAAACATGAATGTGAATATGAAGAAGTAAAAGATAATTCTGTTTTTGTTAAATTACCAGTAAAAGGTAAAAAAGATGAATATTTAGTTATTTGGACTACTACACCTTGGACCTTACCTTTTAATCTAGCAGTGATGGCAAATCCAAAATTAGATTATGTTAAGGTGGAAGTGGAAGGGGGAAAAGAAAAGACAAAAGAGAAATGGATTTTGGCTAAAGCTTTAGCTGGCCCAGTTATTCAGGCAGTAGCTGATAAAAAGATGAAGATTCTTAAAGAGTTTAAAGGGAAAGAATTAGAAGGAATAGAATATGTTCACCCTTGGCAAGAAAACATTTCTAAATTGAATGAAATTAAGAAAGAACATAAAAATACATTTACAGTAATTATGAGTGAAGAATTTGTAGATACGACTGCTGGTTCTGGATTAGTTCATTGTGCTCCTGGTTGTGGTCCAGAAGACCAACAAGCTTGTCAACCATATGATATCCCTCCATTTAATAGTTTAGGAGAAGATGGTTTTTTTCCAGAAAGTATGGGTAAATTTCATAGTTTACGTCCAAAAATAGATGATAATAAATTTATTGAAGATTTAAAAGAAAATGAATTTTTGATTGAAACTACAAAAGTAGATCACGAATACCCTCATTGTTGGAGATGTCACGAACCGGTTATTTTTAGATTAACCCCACAATGGTTTTTGAAAATTGAAGATCTTAGAGAAGAGATGCTTAAAGATAATGAAAAGGTAAATTGGGTTCCGGAAACTGCTAACAATGCATTTAAATCATGGGTTTCTAATCTTAAGGATAATTCAATTTCTCGACAAAGATTTTGGGGAACTCCTTTACCAATTTGGACTTGTGATTCTTGCGAGCAAGTCGATGTTTTTGCTTCAGCTGAAGAATTAAAAAAGAAAGCAGGAAACGCTCCAGAAGATTTACATATTCCTTGGATTGATGAAATAACTTATTCTTGTAAATGTAATGGAATGATGAAGAGAGTACCAGATATTATTGATGTTTGGGTAGATGCAGGAACAACTTCGTGGAATTGTGTATATAATGATGCTAAATTAATTAAGGAATTGTTTCCAGTAGATTTAATTTTAGAAGCAAAAGAACAAACTAGGTTATGGTTTAGTATGTTGAGTATTTGTTCTCAAATTGCTTTGGGTAAAAATTGTTACAATAATGTTCATGTTCATGGGATGTTATTTGATATTGGCGGAAAAAAGATGAGTAAGTCTTTGGGAAATATTATTTCGCCAGATGAATTAATTGATAAGCATGGAGCAGATACTTTGAGATATTACATGGGTCAAACTAATGCTGGACAAGAAATAAATTTTAGTTGGGATGAGTGTGCCAATAAAACAAGACATTTGCACATTATTTGGAATGTGCATAAGTTTTTAATTTCTTTAGCTAAGGAAAATAATACTAATCCTTTTGAATTAGACAAAAAGTTAATGGGAGAGTTATTTAGTTTAGAAGAGAAGTATATTTTTTCTAAATTACATCAAACTGGACAAAAAGTTACTCAATTATTTGATCAATTTAGATTAGATGAAACTATTGTTTTAATTGAGGAATTATTTTTGGAATTAAGTAGAACATATATTCAAATGATTAGGGATAAAAGTGTTTTGGGAAGTAAGGCAGAGAAAGATGTTTGTCTTTATACTATTTCTCAAACTTTGTTTCAAGCGATGAAATTATTTGCTCCAATTTCTCCATTTATTACTGAGGCAATGTATCAGAATTTAAAAGAAGAATTTGATTTAAAGGAAGAAAGTATCCATCATTGTTCTTGGCCAGAATTTGACTCTAAAACTGTTGATTTGGAATTAGAAGATGAAATGGAAATAGCTAAACAAGTAATTCAACAAGGATTAAATTTACGAGAGAAAGCACATTTAGGATTAAGGTGGCCGATTAAGGAATTAGTGGTTGCTAGTAGGGATAAAGGAACTATTAAGGCAGTGGAAAAGTTACGGGAAATTGTGGAAAAACAGGTCAATGTTAAAGGAATTAGTATTATGGAAGAATTACCTGGAGTAGAGTTGAAAGTCAAAAGTGATTATAAAAAAATTGGTCCACGATATGAGAAATTAAGTCCCAAAATTATTGCTAAGTTAGCAATGGAGAGTCCAGAAACAATTTTAGGACATATTGAGAAAGAAGGAACATATAAATTTAAGATAGATGATACCCCAATAGAAATTAAAAAAGATGATTTGTTGATTGATAATCAAGTTCCAGAACCATATTTAGAAAGTAGTTTTCGAAAAGGATTTGTTTATATCAATACAGAAAGAAATGATATTTTGGATGGAGAAGGTTTTGCTCGAGAAATAATGAGATTAGTACAACAATTAAGGAAGGAAGCTGGTTTGGAGAAACAAGACCAGATTGAACTATTTGTTCAAGTTAGTTCTGAGTTACTTGAGAAAATTACTAAGTTTGAAAGTGATATTAAAGAAAAAGTTGGTGCTCAGGAAATTGAGTTAAGTAGTAAAGAACCAGCTAAAAAATTAAAGTTTTCTGCAGAAAAGAAAATTAAAAAAGAAGAAATTAAAATTTTGTTAGCTACTTAGATTTACTACCAGAATAAAAGAATTTTTCGATAGAAACCTCTTGATCTTTAAAGTTGCCGGAACGAGGGTGTTTGGAATGGTCACTATTACTTTCTGCAGGAGGTTGTTCTTGAGGTGGTTTTTCAGGTGTTTGAGTTTTTTCTGGAGTGTTGCTTCTGGCCATCTGTAATTCTTTAATCCGACCATTGATAATATCTATTTCTCCTCTTAAAGCATCAAAGCTGTTATTCATTTCTAAGAATTGATCGTTGAATTGTTTCATTCTTTTAACAATAAATTCGGTGTTTTTTTGTAGAATTTCTTTGATTTTTTCTTGACCCAACTCTGGAGTTTGTTCAGTGGTGTTTTCTACTCCACCAATTTCACCTTTAACTTCGCTTACTTGATTATTTAAACTTGAATAATCTTTTTTGGCTAAAATTTGTTCAGCCTGTTTAATGGCTTCTTCTTTGTCTGCAGCTAAACCTTGATTAACTAAATCCATAGCCAAAGAATTAATCTTCTGTACTCTTTCTACATCCATCTGTAATCACCTCTAATTATCATAACTTTAAAAAAAACTCTCACTTATTAATGTTTTCTATTCTTGGGGATATAATAAAAAAAATTACCCACAAACAAGTGGGATTGAGAAAGGCAAAATTTTAGCTGTCCCAAGGTATACTAAGACCAGGGCACCAATGATACCTATAAAGAACCCAATAAAGAAATATTTTGCTTCTATTGGTCCTAATTGTCCTTTTTTGTTTACTAATCCAGTTAAACCACAAACCAAGGGGATTTCAAAAGGAATAATTTTTTTGGTTCCCAAGAATACTAAAACCAAACCACCAATAATTCCTACAAAAAAACCCATAAAAAAGAATTTTGCTTCAATGATACCTAATTGGGCTTTTTTGGAAATTTTTTTGATAGAGGTCAAACAATTATTTTTCAAATCCATTTTTTTCACCTAATAATTTCATATTCTTTGATAATTAAAATTACAAACAATATCAATAATACTGCACCAGCAACCATATACCAAAGTCCTGGTAAAATACTCATATTGCTAATAGATTGATACATTCCCCAAGCCATTACTATAAATCCTAGCCATAAAAATTTATCTAACACTAATTTCATTACCTGAAATTCTTGATCATCAGTCATTCTTTTTTTGGAATTTTTTCTTGCCATTTTTCACCTCTAAGCAGTCACCTTTAGAAAGAACTGCTTGGTTTCGTAATAGTAACTGGAACCTATGCTAACCGCTTCGGTTTTACTACAATCGCTTGCTCCACATTTTATGCCTAAAGTACAGATATATGTGTCAGCTGCTAAACCATTTTCAGTTAAGATTAAACTATATCCTTTAGATTCACTTGCACCCACATTAGCTGAGATTGAAGCGAAAGTTGGTAAATTTTTAGTTACTTTGGTTCCTCCTTTTTGCAGACATTCAACTAAAGAAAATGTTGCTCCAGTAGCAGTCCCACTTCCTTTATTATAGAAACCAACACTCATTGTTTTTGATTTTTTTCTTCCAATAGAAACTGTTCCAGTAATAGTTATTGGATTACTGGCTGTTGGTTGGGCTTCCAGTTTAGTTACAGCAAATGCTTCTGGGAGTTTTTCTTCTGCTCCTTTAAAGATAGTTCTAGTTAAGGATAATCCCAAACCTAAAACTACAAAAGCAATAACCATAACTACAATTGCAGTTATTGATAAAGATAAAGAACCTTTTTTTGATCTAGCTATCATTATTTTTACACCTCTTTTTATTAATTTAAACAATACTTAATAATCTAGAACATTTTTTTTATATAAAAAGCTTTCTAAAAAATCGTACATATCTAGTTGAGTTTGCACGGCCCAGTGATTTTGTGATATTCTTCACAAAATGGGCCTCCATTGGCAAAACTAACTAAATATATGCTA
>CAYSWQ010000039.1:0-9435 GCA_964434885.1 uncultured Methanosarcinales archaeon
AGATGGCAGCAATGATGAAAAATGAAGGATTATTAATTGCTAATGATATTAGTGGAGATAGATTACAAGCATTAGGTATTAATTTACAGAGATGTGGGGTGATTAATTCTTTAATTGCACAAGGAACAGGATATCGTTTCAAGGAAGGAAATTTTGATCGAATTTTAGTTGATGCTCCATGTTCAGCAACTGGAACAATTATGCGTTCTATAAAAACAATCAACATGTGGAATCCAAAGATAGTGAAACATCTTTGTAGTATTCAGAAAAAATTATTGGAGACTGCATTTCAAAATTTGAAACCTAATGGGAGTTTAGTTTATTCTACTTGTACTTTAGAACCAGAAGAAGATGAAGGAGTAGTTAGTTGGTTTTTAGATAAATTTGATAATGTGAAAATAGAAGAGATTAAGGAAGTAGATTTGCTTGGATTAAAAAGAAGTCCAGCAGTTTTAGAGTTTGAGGGTGTTGTTTTTAATCCCAGGGTTAAAAAATGTTTAAGAATTTGGCCTCAAGATAATGAAACAGAAGGTTTTTTCGTGGCTAAATTTAGAAAAAAATGAATATTATGTTTCTAATAAAGAAATCTTTTTAATACTGACTTAATTTTAGAGCTAAATGTTAGGGATTGATAAGGAGTTGAGAGAAAAGGTTGAAAAAAGACTAGGTGTTTTTAATAGGGTTCTTAAAACTTGCTTGAAAGCAAAAAATGGAGAGATTTTAATCATTACAGATTATGGTTCAGGAGATAAACAATTGGCTGCAATGGTAGGTCATGGTTTTTACAAAGCAGCTTTGAAAAAAGGTTTTAAAACAGGAATTGTTTTTCAAGAAACTAAAAAAGGATTTATGCAGGCAGATAATAATGTAGTTAATACTTTAAATAGATTAGAGGACAAGAGCATAGTTGTTTTGAGTTTGTCAAATAAATTAGGTCGTTTAGGAATCTTGGGAAAAAGTTTTAGAAATTTTTGTAAAGATAAAAATTTAAGATTTATTTCTAGTTCTGGTTTAGGTGGAGTAAGTTCAGGACAGTTTGATATTTTTACTGAAGCAATTGATGTTAATTATAATCGAATGAGGAAACATGGAGTAAAATTAAAAAATAAATTGGATCGTGCTAAGGAGATTAAAGTTAAGACTGAGAAAGGAACTAATTTAACTTTTAATGTCGAAGGGATGGAAGCAGTTGCTAATGTTGGAGATTATAAAGAAGCAGGAACAGGAGGTAATATTCCTGCTGGAGAAGTTTATATTCCTCCAAAAGGTTTGAATGGAGTTAATGGAAAATTAGTAATTGATGGAAGTATGCGTTGTGATGAAGGGACTATGTTGATGAAAGAACCTTTGGAATTGGAGATTAAAGAAGGCCGAATTGTTGAGATTAAAGGAATGCATAAGGCTTTATTAGAAAAAACTTTGATGAGGAGAGAAGATCGAGCAAAATATCCAGAAAGAGTTAGATTGATTGGAGAATTAGGGATTGGTATTAATCCAAAAGCGGTTTTGATTGGTAGTTCTATTTTAGATGAGAAAGTCTTGGGTACTGCTCATGTGGCTATTGGAAGTAATGCATGGTTTGGAGGAGATATTAGAACAATATTACATTTAGATCAAGTGATTTTAGCTCCGAAGATATTTTTGGATGGAGAATTGTTGAAGGTTTAAACAAAACATTTATCTAGTCTAAAAAAATTCTTTTTTTATGAGAAAATTGATTTTGTCTTGGAAATTTTATTTGGGGGCAAGTTTAATTATCTTAAGTTTTATAATTGGGGCAATTACACATTTTACAATTATTATTTATTTTAACGACCATTTATGGAGGTGGGTTTCTGTTGTTGCCTATATAATTTCTTGGCCAATGTTAATTATTGGTGCTTGGTGGGCGGGAAAAGAATTTGTTGAAAGTGTCAAGAAATATTTTTCTTATCAGTTTTATAGTAGAAGAGTTAAAAAAGGAACTAGAAAAGTTTATCGTACAGCTAAAAATAAAACTAAGAATTTTGAAAATAAAGCCAAATTGAAAGCTGCTTTGTTGAGAGAAAATACAAGAAAGAAAACTCAAAGATTGAAGGAAAAAACTAGTGAACGAACAAGAAAGATTAAAGAAAAAGCTAGAAGAATAATTAAAAAATAAATTATCTTTCTGTTACTTTTTCATCTGCTAAATTAACTAATCTTGAGGGCCTGGCTTTTTTCTCCCCTTCATAAATTATAAAATTAACCTCTCTTTTGATTTCAGAATTTAAATTTTCTAAAGATGTCATAAATTCATGACCTGTTTTGTTGGCAGAAGTAGTGACGATAGGAACACCTAATTCAGATACTAATTCTTGTAACCAGTGATCTGGCATTCTGATTCCGACAGTGTCGTCTTTGGTATTTGGAATATTTTTGGCTATACCATCTTTCTTTTTTAATTTTGTAATTAAAGTATATGGTCCTGGAAGTTCATTCATCCATTTAGAAAAAGTAGATGAATCCGCACAGTTATCTTTGATCCAATCTTTAGAAGGGACCCAAACTGAAAAAGGAGTATCTGGTCGATCTTTTAATCTTCTTATTTCTTTTACTGCATTGGGGTTTAAAGCATTACAACCTAAACCATAAATCGTGTCTGTAGGATGAATAAATACAGCACCATCTCTAATCTTTTCAATTATTTCTCTTTTTCGTAAACGTAATTCGTGTTTGGTTAAGATTTCCATATAATAATTATATTGATATTAACTTTATATATTTTTTGCTTTTGAGGTATATACTCTATAAACAGAACAGAGTTATTTAAAAATGGAGGTGTGATGGCCTGGCAAGAAGGTGAAACCAGGCCATCTGGATTTAAATATAAACTTCGGCAAAATCATCAATTCCAGTTTGTCTGGAATCATATTTCCAAAGTAAATAGATTATTCTATCTCTGATATTCATCTTAACCAACCTCCAGACATTTGTAAATCAAATAATTCTTCTTTTGGAAGAACATTGCAAGTTCTTTTAGTTAGTTCAGTAATCTGTTTTTCAAACAATTTTTTTACAATCGAAACATCATTCATTTTTTATCACCTCGTTTTGATGTATTCTTTGTGTGGTTACTTGTTTATAAGGCCTACCTGGGTTTGTCTACTTGTCCACTACTTTTTGTTTTAAGCTCAAAATGGGCTTATTTTCTTTAATGGTGGTTAAAATTGGCTTATTTTGGTGGACAAAATTAGTTGTTTTTTATGTCTAGTTGTTTGATAAGTATTAAAAATTGAGAAAGTTATAATGTTTGATAATGGAAGAAATTATAGCTAGTCTTGGAAGACTTAAAAGAATGGCTCAACGTTATTTTCCTATCGTTAAGGCTGAATTAGATGAGATGATTGAAAGAAAAGTTGAATCTTCTGATGAAATTGAAAGAGTTTTAGATAATTTATTTAGTTATCTTCAATTAGGGATTGGAGATGAAGAATTTAAAAGACTTAATTCATATTATTCTGGAATAGATCCAAAAGGAGCTAAATTTTATACTGATTGGTATAAGACAATGATATCAGAAGAATAAAAGGGCGGCTGGGGGGACTTACGAAGTGAAGCATTTTACTTCTTTCTTAGTCGAACCCCCTCCTCGAGCTGACTGCGATTTCTCACCACAGGCTCGAATACTGAACCGTTATACGACAGCCGCCATATTTTGTTTAGGTTTATGTCTTATTTTTTAAACATTTTGTATTTTTTCTGAAATAAATGTAATTTTTAATTTTATTTTTTTTGTATTTCATTTCAATATTATTTAAAACGAAATTAGTTAAAAATTCAAAATTTTTAGAAGAAACATAAAATTCGGCCCTATAACTTTTACCTTTTATTCTTCTTCCTTTAACATACCCTCCCCCTATATTGGTATTTGAAGATACACCAATATTCAATTTATTTTTGATAATTTTTATCAATTCTTTTTGATTGGTTCCGGAATTAATTCTTACTGCACATTGAGGATATTTTTTTCTTTTAATCCTTACATCTCCATCTCCATCTATAAGTCCTGCAAGATAAGCTCCAAATAATTTATTATCATTAATAATCCAAGACGGTGGAATTGGAGGATCTGAAAAATTAATTTCTAATTCTTTGAAAGTTACCAATAATTTTTTACAACCAAAACAATAATCAATACATTTTCTTTTTTTATTATACCAAGTAGTACCTTTAACCCCAAATATTTTTTGTGATGATTCTTTGAATTTTTTTAACATAGGTATTGATTTTTCCCCAACACACAAAGAAATTCGGTAATAGTGTTGCTTCCTTTTTTTGCTAAATGCTTTTTTAAAGCATGCATCAGTTTGAGCAACACCAACCCAATAAGCTAGACTTGTTGATTTCATTTTAGTTAATATGGATGTTAAATTACTTTATAAACTCCACCCAGGGTTGTCTAGTTGTCCACTACTTAAATATTAAAGCTTAAAATTGGGTTCTGGATGAGTTTTTTGCAAAAAGTTCCATAACATTTATATATTAGTAATGATTTGCTATTGATAATCATTATCAATAAGAGGTTTTTTATAAAAATGGAAACACGAAACACAACTCAAAAAATCAAGGTTTTAAGTTATTTGAAAAGTGTAAAATCTCATCCAACTGCAGAAATGGTTTATTTAGCAGTTAAAAAAGAGTTACCAGCAATAACTTTGGCGACTGTTTATCGGAATTTGAACCAGTTGGCTGAACAGGGAGAAATTTTGAGGCTGGAAATTAACAAAGAATACCATTACGATGCAGATATGGAATACCATCAACATTGTGTATGTAATAAATGTGGAGTTATTATGGATTTATTTCAGAAAGAAATTTCTAAGTATTGTTTGGGAAAAATTCAGATAAAAGATTTTCAACCTACTTCAGCAAATATTATTTTTCATGGGTTTTGTAAAAAATGTTCAGGTGATCTAAATGTATCAAAGTAAAGAAGTTATTTATCAAACGGAAACAAATGAAGATTCAAGTAGTTATTTGACTAATAAATACAAAGCGAATAAAAAATCTTGTAATGGGCGATGTGTTCCTTGTACTGGAGAATGTCGTTCTTAAGCGGAATTAATTAAATAAGTTAGGGGGTTAAAAATGTATAATTCAAATAATGGTGGATGGGTAAGTTATGAAAGTTCAAGTGTATATAAAGTTAGGCAATATAGTATGCCAGTGAGAAAGAGGTTTGTAAATGAAAGAGTATCTTATGATTTGCAGGACCATAATCCTGCTAAATATAAGTGGAGGTAAAAAATGATAAATGATACATACCAAATGGTAAGCGAGTTAAAATGTGATGAGTTGTATTTTTTGAGAAAAAAAAATCACATGAAAGGAAAAATTGTTAAAACAATGTTAGAAAATAAGTGTAGTTTTGAATGAATTGAGAGAATAGGAATTGAATAATTATATGTGAGGTATAAAAATGGAAGAACAAAAATTAATTATTAATAAATTAGCCCCAAATTTTAAAGCAGAAGTATTTCATAATCAAGAAATTAGTAAAGTTAATTTATCAGATTATCAAGGTAAATGGGTAGTGTTATTTTTTTATCCGGCAGATTTTACTTTTGTTTGTCCGACAGAATTAGGAAGTTTAGCAGATAATTATGATGCTTTGAAGAATATGGGGGCTGAAGTTTTGAGTGTTAGTACAGATACTGCTTTTGTGCATAAAGCTTGGCATGATAGTTCAGAGACTATTAAGAAAATTAGATTTCCGATGGTGGCAGATCCAACTGGAAATATTTGTCGAGCGTATGGGACTTATATTCCAGAAGAAGGATTAAGTTTGAGAGGAACATTTATTATTGATCCAGAAGGTAAATTAAGAGCATATGAAATTAATGATAATAGTATTGGAAGAAGTAGTGTAGAATTATTGAGGAAAGTTCAGGCAGCTAAATTCGTTAGCGAGAATAATGGAAAAGTTTGTCCGATGAATTGGGAACCTGGAAAGGAAACTTTAAATCCGGGTTTGCATTTGGTTGGAAAATTATAATTGTTAATTAAAAGGTGATTAAAATGGATGTATGTATTAAATGTGAGGACAAATTAAATAAAGGAAAAGAAGATGCATTGTATTATTGTGAACTATGTCGAGATAAAAAAGAGACGGAGTCAAAATTAAAAGAGGTTACTGGATTAAATATAGAAATCTAAGGGGGAAATAAAATGGTAAGTAAAGAAGAATTAGTTGAGTTGTTGAATAAAGATTTGGAAAAAGAATATGGGGCTGCAATTCAGTATATCAATCATGCGACAGTAATGACTGGGGCTGAATTTGGAAGTATAATTAAAGAACTTAAAGTACATGTTACTGAAGAAATACAACATGCTTTGATTTTGGCTGACCAAGTTAGTTTTTTAGGAGGAAAACCAAGTGTTGATGTGGCTCAAATTAAATTATCAGAAGATAATCGAGAAATGTTGCAACAAGATCTAGATGGCGAAGAAGATGCAATTGAGAGATATAAGGAAAGAATTCAGCAGGCAGAAGAATTAAAAGAATTTGCATTAGGTCAACAATTAAGAAATATTTTAGCTCAAGAACAAGAACATGCAATGGATTTACAAGAAGCATTGGGGAAATAAAAATGTCAAGTTTAAATGAAGTCTATAAATGTGCAGTTTGTGGGAATATTGTTGATATTATCCATGCAGGTACAGGTGATTTGATTTGTTGTGGACAATCTATGAATTTACAAAAAGAAAATTCAGTTGATGCAGCAGAAGAAAAACATGTTCCTGTAGTAGAAAGAGAAGGAAATAATGTTAAAGTAAAAGTTGGTTCAATCTTACATCCCATGGATCCAGATCATTATATCGAATGGATTGAAATTAACATGGTGGAAGCTGGAAGAATAGCGAAGAGATTTTTGAAACCAGGAGATGCTCCAGAAGTTGAATTTCATGCTCGAGGAGAAATAATAAAAATTAGGGCTTACTGTAATTTACATGGTTTATGGTTAGCTAAATAGGAGGAAAAAATGGCAAAAATAAAAGTATATTCGACTCCAACTTGTCCTTGGTGTCATAAAGTAAAAGCATTTTTGAAAGACAAAAGGGTAGAGTTTGAAGAAATTGATGTAGCAGCAGACCAAGAAGCAGCCAAAAAGATGGTTGAAAAATCTGGTCAGATGGGAGTT
Organism: uncultured Methanosarcinales archaeon; assembly: GCA_964434885.1. GTDB lineage: Archaea > Nanobdellota > Nanobdellia > Woesearchaeales > GW2011-AR9 > CAYSWQ01. The sequence continues at coordinate 7,164 of CAYSWQ010000039.1, forward strand.
CCCCAAGTTGAGATTAACGGAAAGATGATTGTTGGTTTTGATCAAGCTGCATTGGAAGAAGAATTAAATAAAAAATAATTTTTTATTTTTATTTTTTGAGGTGAAAAATGTTTAAAAAAATATTATTTGTTGGTTTGGTTTTGTTGTTGTTGGTATTGTTAGTTAGTTGTGTTGGAACGACTCCTAAAATGAGTGATACTTCAAGTGATACATCTGCTAAGAAAGAGATGGTTGCTAAAAGTGAAACATCTACTAAAGATATTGTTGTTAAAAGTGAGACAAAGACATCGACTACAGATAGTGCTAAAAAAATAGATTGGAAACAAATGGAATTAACTGATGCAGTAACTGGCAAAAAATTTAAAATTGCTGATTTTAAAGGAAAAGATGTTTTAGTGCAGAGTTTTGCAGTTTGGTGTCCGAAGTGTTTACGACAATCAAAAGAAATGGCTAAATTATCTGGAGTGGTTAAGGTTTCTTTAGATACTGATCCAAATGAAGATTTGAAATTAGTTAAAGGGCATGCAACTAAAAATAACTTTGATTGGAGTTTTGTTGTTACGCCAGTAACTGTTACTAAAGAATTGATAGCTAAATTTGGTGTTGGAGTAGTTAATGCTCCTAGTGAACCAGTAATTTTGGTTTGTAAAGACCAATCAACAAGACTTTTGCCGAGAGGTTTAAAAACTTCAACAGAATTACAAGGAGAAATTAAGAAAGGATGTTAAAAGGGGTGTTATAGGTGGTAAGTACATTATTGAATTTGTGGCTTAGTTTTTTAGCAGGTTTATTTGCTCCATTGGGGGCTGTTTGTGTACTACCATTATACCCTGGTTTTTTAGCATATTTAGCAAGTCAAGTGAAAGCTAGTGAAGAAGAATCTTTGGGAGAAGAACCCAAAACTCAAAAATCTGTTTTTATTTTTAGTTTAATTATTGCCTTGGGAATTATATTGTCGATGTTTATTTTCGGTTTGATTTTTACTTTCTTTTTACAAGCTTCATTAACGAAAGCAATAGGGATAATTTCTCCAATAGCTTTTGGGATTTTAGGAGTAGTTAGTTTGTTGTTGATATTTAATGTTGATTTTAGTAAATTTATGCCTAAGTTAAATGCACCAGTTAAGAAGAATCCTTATTGGACAAGTTTGATTTTTGGATTGTTTTTTGGAGCAATTGTGTTGCCTTGTAATCCTGCTTCATTAGCAGTTTTGTTTGCGGTCAGTACTTCAATTACTACTTTTGTAATTAATCTGTTTAATTTTGTGGTTTTTGGTTTGGGAATGGCCTTGCCATTGATTGTATTGGCAGTTGTTTCGGGTGCAAAAGGAGGAGCATTAATAAATTTTTTATCTGCTAAAAAAAGAATGATAAATTTAATTGCAGGAATAATTATGTTGTTGATATCATTGTATTATTTGATTTTTGTTTTTAAGATATTTGGATAATGTTAGTTTGGAAGAATGAAGATGGTTTCGATGAAAATTGGATTATTGATTGGTTTGTTTTTATTGATTTTTTTAATTGGGTGTTCTACAGAAATTGAAACTGAAAAGGTGAAAAAGATGGTAAATTTAACTGGAGAAAAAGCTACTTTTGCAGGAGGTTGTTTTTGGTGTATGGAAGCAGCTTTTGAAGGAATAGAAGGAGTGATTGATGTTGTTTCTGGTTATGCCGGAGAAGATATTTCTAAACCTACTTATGCTAAAGTTTCTACTGGGAGAACTAAATACAAAGAAGCAATTCAGATAACTTATGATCCTAAGAAAATTAGTTATAATGAAATAGTGGATATTTTTTGGAAGCAAATAGATCCTACTGATGCAGGTGGACAATTTACAGATAGGGGGCCACATTATACAACAGCAATATATTATCACAACGAAAGTCAGAAAAAAATTGCTTTGGAATCGAAAAAAAAATTAGGTGAGTCTGGGAAATTTGATAAACCAATTGTTACTGAGATATTAACTTATAGTAAATTTTATTTGGCTGAAGAATATCATCAAGATTATTCTAAGAAGAAGGCATTACAATATAAGATTTATGAACAAGGTTCTGGTCGTTCACAATATAAGAAAAAAATATGGGAAAAATAAAAAAATTAACCCATCATAGATTTTTTTATGTTGTCAAATTCTTGGTGCATTTCCATTTTACCTTTCATTTTATTCTGCCAATAAGTCATTGAAGCTTTAACTCCAGCTTGAGCAACTTTGCTTAAATGTTCATCAGCAGTTTGTAAGAAATGTTGTTTCATTTTTTCTTTTACT
>CAYSWQ010000040.1:0-9077 GCA_964434885.1 uncultured Methanosarcinales archaeon
GAGGTAATAGAATGGCTAGAAAAGGAGTAGTTAATAAATTAATTGCCTATGCTTTTACAATTGGAGTATTGATTGCATTGGTATTGGGTTTGATTTCTACAATGGTGCCAAAAACGGTTTCTCCATACCTAACTAGTTTGTTAATACTAGCTGGAATTGTAGTAGGATTCTTCAACATTACACCGAAAGAAGCAGAAAGCTACGTTTTGTTCGTAACCGCAATTGTAGTAGTTACTAGTTTAAGTAAAGGTTCTTTTGCAGCAGTACAATATGTAGGAACATACTTAGAAAGTGTTTTGGCAAGTATTATGGCTTTTATCGTACCATCTGTAGTTGTAGTTGGTCTGAAAACCATTATTAATTTAGCTAAAGATTAATTTTTTTTCTTTTTTTATTTTCCCAATACTTTTTTAAAGGTTAACTGAATTCTGGAATATATATGACTGAATTGATAATTACAGAGAAACCAAGTTCAGCCCGAAAAGTAGCCGCTGCTTTGGCAGATAAAGCTCCCCAGTTAAAGAAAAATAAAAAGTGTTCTTACTTTGAATTAACTCATAATAAAAAGAAGATTATTGTTGCTTCTGCCGTTGGTCATTTGTATGGGTTAGTTGAAGATAAGAAAAAAGGTTGGAGCTACCCCGTATTTGAAATTAAATGGGAAGCTTCTCACAAAGCCCATAAAGATTTAACTTATGTAAAGGATTATATTGATACAATTGGAAAATTAGCTAAAAAGGCAACTGAATTTACCATTGCTTGCGACTATGATATTGAAGGAGAAGTTATTGGACTAAATATTATCAGATATGCTTGTAATCAAAAAGATGGTCATCGAATGAAATTTTCTACTTTAACTAAAGGGGATTTAATTAAATCTTATGAGAAGAAATTAAAGCATTTAGATTGGGGTCAAGCCCATGCCGGAGAAACTAGGCATAAACTAGATTGGTTTTATGGAATTAATTTATCTCGGGCCCTAACTGCTTCTGTTAAAGCAGCAGGATCTTTTAAGATTATGTCTGCTGGTCGGGTGCAAGGACCTGCTTTAAAATTATTAGTTGATCGAGAAAGAGAAATTCAGAAATTTAAACCGGAGCCATTTTGGTTGATTAAACTAGATGGATTATATAAAAAGAATAAAGTTGAAGCTTGGCATAAGAAAGATAAGATTTTTGATAAAAAGTTAATGCAAAGTATTATCAAAAAAGTAAAAGGGCAAAAAGAAGCAGAAATTAAAAAGATTAAAAGGACAAAAAGAAATCAAGCCCCACCATTTCCATTTGATTTAACTTCTTTGCAATCTGAATCATATAATCATTTTCATATTACTCCAAAAGAAACATTGGCTTTAGCTCAAAGTTTATATTTAGCTGGGGTTACTTCTTATCCAAGAACTTCTTCTCAACAATTAGATCCTAAATTAGGATTTAAGAAAATATTAACAGATTTGGCAAAGCAGCCAACTTATCAAGTGATGTGTCAAGAAATTTTAAAAACTAAATTACAGCCAAATAATGGAAAGAAAACTGATCCTGCGCACCCAGCGATTTATCCAACTGGACATACCCCTAAAAATCTAAAACCAAAAGAGAAAAAAGTTTATGATTTAATTGTAAAAAGATTTATGGCTACTTTTGCAGAACCGGCTGTGCGTGAGACCATGGAAGTTTCTTTAGATGTAAAAGAAGAACTTTTTATTGCTAAAGGCACTAGAACAGTAGAAGAAAACTGGCATGTTTTCTACAAACCATATGTGAAATTAGAAGAAGTTACTTTACCAGATATGAAAGAAGGGGAACAAGTTAAAATTAAAAAAATTGAAAAGTTGGATAAAGAAACACAACCCCCCAAACGATTTAATCAATCATCTATTATTAAAGAACTTGAGAAACGCGGGTTGGGGACTAAAGCTACTCGAGCTGATATTTTAGATAGATTGTTTAAACGAGATTATATTGAAGGGATACAAATTAAAGTAACAAAATTAGGGATGGAAACAATTACTATTTTAGAAAAATATGCCCACACTATTGTAGAAGAAGAATTGACTGCTGAATTTGAAAAAGATATGGAAGAAATTCGAAAAGGAAAAGGAAAACCAAAAATAGTGTTAGAGAAAGCGAAAAAGATTTTGACTTCATTATTAAAAGATTTTAAGAAAAAAGAAAAGAATATTGGGAAAGAAATATTAAAATCAGTACGAGAAACTCAAGAAATTCAAAATTATATTGGAACTTGTCACAAATGCAAAGATGGAAAATTAACGATTAAATTTGGGAAGTTTGGTAAATTTATTGCTTGTGATAAATACCCTGATTGTAAAGCAACATATAAAATTCCTCATTCCGGGTTAATAAAACATTCAGATAAAATTTGTGAGGATTGTAAGTTTCCTAAAATTCAAATTATTCAAAAAGGAAAAAGACCACAAGTAAGATGTATTAATCCAGATTGCAAAAGTAAAGTGCATGCCGATAAGAAAGCACATAAAAAAGAAGGAAAACCATGTCCTAAATGTAAAGAAGGGAAAATAGTAATGAGAAAAAGTTTCTATGGTGAATTTTTAGCTTGTGATGCTTTTCCTAAATGTCGGTATACTGAGAGAGTTTAGAATTCTTTTAGGTTGATAAATACTGGTTCTGTCATTTTCTCTTGCCAATTTAGGTTTTTAAATTCTTTGTGGGGGGCAGCCATTACTACAGCATCAACTTGGTTAATTTCATCCCAAGTGTAGTTTTTGACGCCGAATTCATTTTGGACAAAATTATCTTCAAGTAAGTGATCGTGAGCAATAACTTCAATACCATACTCTTGTAATTCTTTGATTAGATATTTAGTACGACTATTTCGGTGATCTTTAACATCTGGTTTGAAAGTTAAACCCATGATTAATACCTTACTATTCTTGATAACTTTCCCTTTTTGATTTAATTTTTTGATAATTTTTTCAGCAACAAACTTGTGCATGTTATCATTAATTCTTCTTCCGGCTAAAATTACTTCTGGATGATAACCTAACTCTTCAGCTTTGTAAGTTAAATAATAAGGATCAGTAGGAATACAATGACCTCCCACTAATCCAGGAGTATAATTGTGCCAATTCCATTTTGTTCCGGCTGCTTCGAGAACATCTTTCGTTTTAATATTCATTTTATCAAAAATAATAGCAAGTTCATTCATCAAAGCAATATTTAGGTCTCGTTGAACATTTTCAATTACTTTGGCTGCTTCGGCAGTTTTGATATTGGGGGCTTGATGAACTCCTGCCTTGACAATAGTGTTGTAAATTTGGGAAATTTTTTTTAGTGATTCTTGATCTTCTCCAGAAACAATTTTGATAACATTAGTTAAATTATGTTCATTATCTCCAGGATTAATTCGTTCCGGAGAATAACCCATTTTGAAATCTGTATTTTGTTTTAACCCAGAAAATTTTTCTAAAATAGGGATGCAAATTTCTTCTGTGCATCCAGGAAAAACTGTGCTTTCATATACAATTATGGAATTGGGACTTAGGTTTTTACCAACTAGTTCACTAGCACTTTTAACATATTTTAAATCTGGTTTTTTAACATTATCAATTGGAGTTGGAACACAAATAATGATAAAATTACTCTCTTTTATTTTTATTGGATCTGCGGTGAATTCAACTTGACAGTTTCTTAAAGAGTCTTCACTAGTTTCATTGGTTGTATCTTGATTATTGGTTAATTCTTGAATTCTTTTTTCACTAACATCAAAACCAATCGTGGAGAAATGTTTGCTAAATTCTACTGCCAATGGTAAACCAACATAACCTAACCCAACAACGCAGATTTTAGTGTTCTTAGTTGTTTCATCTTTTTTATTTGGTTGATTGGTTGATAAAGTATTAGCGGGAACTAATTCTGAACTATTCATCTCTTGTTGTAAGTGAGCAATAGTTCTTCTTAAGCCTTCTTCAAAATCAACTTCTACTTGATAATTCAAATATTGTTTTGCTAAACCAATATCCGCCAAAGAATGTTTAACATCTCCAGTTCTAAAATCAGCAAAGTTAGGGGGAATATCTTTTCCAATAATTTGGTTGATTTGTTGGACTAATTGTTTTAATGAGTATCTTGAACCACAGGCAACATTGAATGCTTTTCCTCCTGCCCCTTGTGCTTGACAAGCATTTAGATTAGCTTCAACTACATTTTGGATATAAGTAAAATCTCTCGAAGTTTCTCCATCACCATAAATTGTGGGTTGGCGATTATTTAAAATTGCTTTAATAAATTTAGGAATTACAGCAGAATATTCTGAATCAGGATCTTGTCTTGGTCCAAAGATATTAAAATATCTTAACCCAATTGTCTCTAAACCATACAATTTATGGAAAAGTTTTCCATAATACTCCCCTTGTACTTTTTGAGAAGCATATGGGGAGAGTGGATTGTAAGACATAGTTTCTATTTTAGGTAATGTTTCTGAATCTCCATAAATAGAACTGGATGAAGCATAGATTACTCTTTTAACTTTGCAATCTCTAGCTGCAATAAAAACATTAAGAGTTCCTTGAATATTAGCTTCATTGGTTTTTATTGGATTAGCCACACTTCTGGGAACAGAAGGAATAGCTGCTTGATGTAAAACATAATCGATATTTTGGAATTCTTTTTTTAGTAATTCTAAGTCGGTGATTGATCCTTCTACAAATTTAATCTGGTTTAAGAAAGGCTTGATATTATTAAGATTGCCCGTGGAAAGGTTATCGATGACAACTACTTCTTCATTTCTTTTAACTAATTCTTCTACTAAGTGAGAACCAATAAAACCTGCTCCCCCAGTGATTAGATATCTGGTCATTTTTCATGAATATTTATTTTATACCAATCTACAAATTTTTTGAGCCCTTCATTTAAAGAAACTTTCGGTTGGTAATTTAATAATCTCTGAGCTTTAGAAATATCTGCATAAGTAATCATTACATCTCCGGGAGGAATGGGTTTCTCAATAATTTGAGCTTCTTTTCCAATATGGTTTTCCAAGGTAGTGATAAATTCATTTAATTTGATAGGAGTAGAATTTCCTAAGTTGATTATTTCAAAGCGGAAGTTTTTATCTAAAGCAGAAATTATGCCTTCGACGATATCACCAATATAAGTGTAATCTCGAGCAGTAGAACCATCACCATAACGTTGGATTGGTTGCCCTTCAAAAATTAATTTAGTAAATTTATAAGGTGCCATATCTGGTCTACCGCGAGGACCATACACTGTAAAGAATCTTAAACAAGTAGTGTTGAGTTTGTGAATATGACTAAAAGTGTGGATCATTAATTCGCAAGATTTTTTCGTAGCAGCGTAAGGAGAAATTGGAAAATCAACTTTGTCTTCTTCACTAAAAGGGGTTTTTTGGTTGTTTCCATAAACACTTGAAGAAGAAGCAAAAATGAAATTTTGAATTTTAAAATCTTTAGCTAGTTCTAATAAATTCATAGTGGCTAAATTATTGTCTGCTTGAAATTCTTGAGGGAATTGTAAAGAATGTCTAACTCCCGCTTTAGCGGCGATGTGAATAATCTTATCGATATGTTCGTGAATGAAAACTTCTTTGAGTTTTGTTTTGTTTTTAATATCTAAATAATAAAGTTTGAAATTAGGATTGTGTTGATGGTGGACAATGTTCTGTTTTTTTCTAGAAGGGCTGTAATAATCATTAAAATTATCTAGGCAAACTACCTGGTCTCCCCTTTGTAATAAAGCATCACAAAGATGACTACCAATAAAACCTGCTCCCCCAGTAACCAACACTTTCATAGGAGAAATGGACAATTGTTCTTCTTTTAAAGGTTGTGATACTGGAGAATAGAAATCTGTTGTTATTTCCTGCCTACACCAAAGTATTCAAAGCCATCTTCTTTGATCATTTCTGGTTCGTAGATGTTTCGGCCATCGAAAACAATCTTGTTTTTCATGTTTTCTGAAAGTTTTAAAAAGTCTACATTGCGAAATTCATCCCATTCAGTTACTAAAATAATGGCTTCACTATCAACTACTGATTTTTCTACTGATTCACAATAAGTAATTTGGTCTCCGATTTCTTTTTGCACTTCTTCATGAGCAACTGGGTCATAAGCTTTGATATTGGCACCAGCAGCTAGTAGTTTTTTAATTAGAATTAAAGAAGAGGCCTCACGAATATCACTGGTTTTTGGTTTGAAACTTAAACCCCAAATGGTAAATGATTTTCCAGATAAATCTCCAAATTTAGTTTTTATTTGTTCAAATAAAAAACTTTTTTGTTTTTCGTTGACATCATCTACTTGCTGCAAGAGAGTAGCTGTGTATCCATGTTGATGAGCAGCATTAATTAAAGCGCGAACATCTTTGGGAAAACAACTACCTCCATAACCTGCTCCAGGATTAAGGAATTTTGGACTAATCCGATAATCCATACCCATTGCTTGAGAAACTAATTTTACATCCGCGCCAACCTTATCACAAATATTAGCTAATTCATTAATAAAACTGATTTTGGTAGCGAGAAATGAATTGTTAGCATATTTAATAGTCTCTGCTGTTTCCCAATCTGTTTCTAGAACTGGAATGTAAGTACGAACTCGACCAGTGTAAATTTTTCTTAAAAGATTGTAAGCCTCATTAGTGGTGGCTCCAACAACTATTTTGTCAGGATGGTTAAAATCATGTACTGCTTTACCTTCTGCTAAAAATTCTGGATTAGAAACTACCTCTACTTGTGAAGCAGGGTTGGTGTTCTTAATTAACTCAGTACATTTTCTGGCGGTGCCAGGAGGAACAGTGCTTTTATTAATCAAAATCTTGTAACCATCTGCTAATTTTCCAACTGTTTCTGCTACTTTGAAAACATAACTCAAATCAGCAGAACCATCTTCTTTTCCAGGAGTACCCACACAATTAAAAATAGCATCTTGAAAGCGAACTCCCGATTCTATATCTGTTGTGAATTTTAAACGACCTTTTTCTTTGTTTTTTTGAACTAGTTCTTTTAGTCCTGGTTCGTAAAAAGGAATTTCTCCGTTGTTTAGTTTGTCTATTTTGGTTTGATCAATATCAACACAAGTAATTTCATGACCTAAATTAGCCAAACAAGCACCAGTTGTTAAACCCACATATCCACTTCCAAAAACACCAATTTTCATTCTTCTTTCCTTCTTTTTTCATAATATTTACTGGCTTCTTCTAAACCTTCAAAACTACCAATATCAAACCAATATTCATTGAAAATAAAACCATGTAAGTTGCTTCGGTCAGCTAACCATTTAGCTAAATCTCCTGGGTTGTCCCAGCTTTCATTGTTTTGAATATATTCACTAATTTTTTTGATATCTTTTGCTGAAAAAATATAACAACAAGTAGCAGCTAAAGTACTTTGTGGGTGGGCTGGTTTCTCTTCAAAATTAGTAACTCTTTTGTTTTCGTCTAAAATACCTACTCCTAAACGATTAGCTACTTTTTCTTTTTTCTTTAAATCACAAAATGCTAAAACACTAGATTCTTTTTCTCTGAAATATTTTAAAAATTCTCTAAGACTAAAACCAAATAAATTATCTCCAGCAATCATCAAAACATCATCATTAAGAGTTTCTTCTTTGATAACAAATCCTAAATCTCCTACTGCACCTAAACGATCTTCATTCTTTAAAGTGCCATCATTGATTACTTTAATTTTTTTATCATAATTACAATTTCTTAACCAGTTTTGAAACATAGGATAGAATTTGTGATTAGTAACAACAAAGATTTCATCTACTTCATCTACTTTACTGATTTTGTCTACAATATGTTCGACAATTGGCTTTTCTCCAACACTAAGTAAAGGTTTAGGTTGGTTTTCAGTTAAAGGATATAATCTGGTTGCATAACCTGCACAAAGGACGATTGCTTTCATTTGGAATCACCTATTTTACTCTTTTTTTTAAATGTTTTAATTAAATATTTATTTGTAATTCTTTTTAAAAAGTTTGTGGAAGATTAAGAGAGAATAGTGAAGTAGATTATGAGAAAAAAAATATTGAATTTTAGTCTCTTGGCCACTAATCATTTAAGATATAAAGAAAAGGTGGAAATAAAGATATAAAGAAAAGGTGGACAGCTTACTTGGTTTCCCGCGTAATGCAGTACACCCAAATACGGAAGCGCGTTTAACTTCTGTGTGCGGAATGGGAACAGGTGAACCACGCCCCTATGGCCGTCCATTAGGTTCAAAATTAACTTCATTTAAAAAGATTTCGGGTTAAACTGACCACTATCTTCTAAAACACATAATCCACAATATACTTCCATAATTATTATAAATATCCATTCATTATTAATTAAAAATGAAAATCCAAAACAAAAAAGTAATTATTGCTGATGTTGATGAAACTATTTGTGAAAGCTGCCAACAAATTTCACCAGAAATGGCTGAACAAATTGATACATTAATTCAAAAAGGTTTCCAATTTGCTTTTATCAGTGGTACTGGTGCTGACTTCCTACAAAAAATGATTTCTTCTAGATTAAAAGAAAAACATTTTATTTTAGCTACTACTGGTACAACTTGTGTTGAAATTAATCCAAATTCAGAACCTCAGTTAATCTACAAACACTCATTAAGTCCTGAAGAAGTTTTTGAATTAATGACTGCTTTTGAAAAATTAGTTACTAAATTTGAAGTGCATTCCTTAACTACTAAAGAAGATCAAATTCAAAATCGAGAAACTCAAGTTACTCTTTCTGCTATTGGTCGGCATGCCCCAAGTAATCTTAAAGCAGAATATGATTCTGACGGAAGTAAAAGAAAAATTTGGGTAGAATATTTAAAAACTTTAATTGATCCAGAAAAATATGAAATTACTATTGGAGGTACTACTTCAGTAGATATCACCAAAAAAGGTTTAGATAAAGCATGGGGGATTAAAAAATTTGCCCAACAATATAATATTCAGTTAGATACAGTCTTATTCTTTGGAGATAAAACCTACCCTGGTGGAAATGATTATCCTGCCACAACAATTGTTGATTATATCACTGTTAAAAATCCTGAAGATACATTAACTAAATTTAAAGAATTGTTCTAAAAATAAA
>CAYSWQ010000041.1:0-7998 GCA_964434885.1 uncultured Methanosarcinales archaeon
GGGAAAACCCTTTAGAATTGAATAGTAATCTCAACAGAAAACAATTAGATGAAATAAGAGAAGGGTGGGATTTACTTCTTGACATTGATTGTAAGATTTTTGAATATAGTAAAATTTGTGCTATTTTAATAATAAGATTTCTTAAGTATTGTGGGGTAAAAGATATTTCTTGTAAGTTTTCAGGAGGAAAAGGTTTCCACATTGGTGTTCCTTTCGAAGCGTTTCCTAGCAGGATTAAAGATACTGAAACTAGGTTGTTGTTCCCAGAAGCACCAAAGAAAATTGCTTTTTACATCAAAGAAAACATCAAAGAAGAACTAGGAAAGAGAATTTTAGAATTAGAAAAAGGTGATTTTGGTCAAGTTAAAAAAAAGACTGAATTAGACAAAGAGATCATCCGTTACGAAAAGAATGAATTTGGTGACCAAGTAGCTAAATTAGAAGCAGAACCTTTTTTAGAGATTGACACAATCTTAATTGCTTCTAGACATTTATACAGAATGCCTTACTCTTTACATGAAGGTAGTGGTTTAGCTTCAGTTGTAATTGATCCAGAAAAAGTTGCAGAATTTGAAAAAGACATGGCCAGACCAGAAATTGTAAAACCTCACAAATTAAAAATTATGAATCGAGATGTAAAAGAAAGCGCCAGTAGGTTATTATTACAATCTTTTGATTTTGAAGTAAATCCCGATGAAATTGATTATGAACCAGATATCAAAAAAGATTTTGAAGAAATAAAAATAGAGAGTGCTATCAAAGAAGAATTCTTCCCCCCTTGTATCAAAAAACTTCTCGAAGGTATTGTTGATGGAAGAAAAAGAGGAGTTTTCATTTTAATAAATTTTTTAGGAAAGATTGGTTGGGAGAAAAAAGAAATTGAACAATATCTTTTGAAATGGAATAAAGAAAAGAACACGGAACCATTACGAGAGAATTACATTACTGGGCAATTAAGATACTTTAAACCCGGAGAAAAACTTCCCCCTAATTGTAGTAATGAAGGGTATTACAAAGGAATGGGTATTTGCTTACCTGATAATCTATGTAAAAAGATAAAAAATCCTGTTAATTACACAATTGTTAAGTGGAAATGGAGAGATAGAAAACAAGAACAGAAAGAAAAAAAGAAAATAAATAAAAACAAACCAAAAGAAAATCAACAACCACAACCATTAAAAGAATCATCCGAAAAAAACAATTCTAATAATTTGTAACTACTACAAAGAAGCGAAAGTTTTTTATAAGACCCCCAATTATTCTATTTAAAATGAGTTCAAGTGATTCCGATATAAGTGATTTAATGGAACTTAAACCAGGTAACAAATATATTTCTCAAGAAGTAGATGAACAATGAAGAGTTCAGTACATCGAATATGCTAATGGTTCTGGAGCATTACCTGTTTGTACTCCAGACAACCAATTTATCCAAGGTAAAAATTTAACTTATGATCGAAATGATGTTGAAAAAACCGCCAAAGGTTTTTTAGATTGGAATATTGGTATGTTAATAATCCCTACCGAAGTTAATAATGTTTTTGACATAAACACCCAAGAAAGATGTAGAATAGAATATGAAATGCATGTTTTTAGAGATTTAACAAAGTAATGGGAAAGCTTTTTAAATAACCTCAATTTCTTATACAAAAAAGTCCGAGTTAACGCGATTTAGGGCTAAGAAATACTATTTCTTGGCTTAATATATTAAAATGGTAGAAGAACAAAAACAAACAAAAACCGAAGAACCGAAGTCTAGCTTTAAACATATTGTTAGAATTGGTAATGTTGATATTCCAGGAGATAAACCAATCAAAATTTCCTTAAAAAAAATTAAGGGAGTTGGTTTTAATTTAGCCGCAGCTGTTTGTAATTTAGCTGGCGTTAATAAAAACAAAAAAACCGGGGAATTAACTGACAAAGAAATTCAAGATCTAAATAAAATTATTACTTCGCCAAAAGATAATGGTGTTCCTACTTGGATGTTTAATCGTAGAAAAGATTATGAAACTGGAGAAGACCAACACTTTTTGATTGGAACTCTAGATTTTGTTGTTGATAACACTATCAAAAGATTAAGAAAAATTAAATGCTATCGTGGAACTAGACATTCTCGAGGATTACCAGCTCGAGGACAAAGAACCAAATCAAATTTCAGAAGAAGTAAGGGAAAAGTTGTTGGAGTAGCTAAAAAGAAATCAGCTAAATCAGGTAAGTAAGAATGGGAGATCCAAAAAAATTAAGAAAAAAGTATTCACCACCAAGACATCCATGGATTGCTGGGAATATTGAATTAGAAAAAGAATTAATTAAAGAATTTGGCTTACGTAACAAAAAAGAAATTCGTAAGATTGATTCAGTTCTTAAAAAATATAAAGATTTAGCTAAAAAATTAATTGCTATTAAGACCATTCAAGGGGAAAAAGAAAAAGCCCAAATGATGGACAAACTACAAAGAATGGGTTTAATTCAAGCTGGTGCTGAATTAGATAATGTTCTAGATTTAAATATTAAAGATTTAATGGAAAGAAGACTCCAAAGTTTGGTTTATAGGCAGGGTTTTGCTCGTTCTATGAAACAAGCTAGACAATTCATTACTCACCGACAAATCATGGTAGGAGATAAAAAAATCACCTTTCCTTCTTATATTGTTTCTCAGGAAGAAGAATCTCAGATTAAATTTGATCCAAGATCAACATTGAGTCAAGAAGATCATCCTGAGAGAGTTGATGTTAATCAAGATATTAAAAAAGAAGCTGCTGCAATTAAAAAAGATAAAAAATCTAAAAAAGAACTTGAGCCAGCTACTCCTGAAGAAAAAGAAGTTAAAGAAGCAGTAGCTGAAGAAGTTAAAAAAGAAGAAGCTCCTGTTCAAGAAGATAAAAAAGCAGCTGAGGATAATAAAAAATGAGACCACCTAGAGATATGAAACGGCCAGATGCTAAGCAATATGGTAAAACTAGATGGGGAATTGCTCATATTTTTGCTAGTTATAATAATACAATTGTTACTGTTACAGATATTACTGGAACCGAAACTCTAGCCCGAGCTAGTGGTGGACAAGTTGTTAAAGCTGATCGATTAGAAAGTTCACCTACGGCAGCAATGGGTGTTGCTAAAAAAATTGCTGAAATTATCAGAGACAAAGGTATTAATGGATTATATGTCAAAGTTCGTGCTCCAGGAGGACACAATGGGCCTAAAAGTCCAGGACCTGGTGCTCAAGCTTGTATCCGAGCTTTATCTCGAAGAGGAATTAGAATCGGTAAAATCGAAGAAGTAACACCAGAACCACACAATGGTTGTCGGGCCAAAGGCGGACGAAGAGGACGAAGAGTATAAATTATAATTCAAAATGAAATTAGAAAAAATTAATTGGGATAAAAAACAAAATAAATTACTTTTTGTTTTGCATGATTCTGAAGAAGTATTTGCTAATACTATTCGTCGATTAATTATTGGAGAAGTCCCAACTTTGGCTGTAGAAGATGTTGAAATCAAAGAAAATAGTTCTACTTTATATGATGAAATGATTGCCTTGAGATTAGGATTAAGTCCAATTAAGACTGATTTGAAAAGCTACAACTTCAAACACAAATGTAAATGTGAAGGAGAAGGTTGTGCTCGTTGCGAATTAAAATTAACCTTGAAAGGGAATAAGAAAGGTTATGTTTTAGCAACTGATGCTAAATCAAGTGATCCAAAATGTGAATTTGCTTATTCCATGCCAATTGTTAAATTAATTGCCAAGCAGAAAATTGAATTACAAATGACTGCAATTCTAGGCCGAGGAAAAGAACATGCTAAATGGGCTTCTGGTTGGGCTTGGTATTATGGCTGGCCAGAATTCAAAACTAGTTCCAATAGCCAATTAGATGAATGTACAAAAACAGGAGCTTTAGAAAAGAAAGGCTCAAATCTCACAATCAAAAATATCTTAAAATGGAATGGCGCTACCGAACAAATTTGTGAAAATAATAATGTGGAAGTTGATTACAGCGAAAAAGATTTGGTTTTTAACTTAGAAAGTTGGGGCCAATTAAGCTGTAAAGAAATATTAAATCAAACTATCGAAATTTTAAATAATAAAGTTGAGGAATTTGAAAAACTGATATAATGGTAAAAAGAACTGGTCCTACAAACCCTGAACTACAAAAATTGATTAAAGCTTTACAAGAAAAGGCAGATATCAATTTGTGGAAAAGATTAGCTAAAGATTTAGCTAAACCAACTAGACAAAGAAGGATCGTTAATATTTACAAAATCAATAAATTTGCTCGAGACGGAGAAACTATTGTTGTTCCTGGAAAAGTTCTTAATCTAGGAGAAATGGAGAAAAAAGTAGATGTTGCTGCATTTAGTTTTTCAGAAAAAGCTAAACAAAAAATAAATCAAGTTGCTAAAACTATGACTATTGAAGAATTAATGGCTAAAAACCCAGAAGGTAAGAAAGTGAGGATTTTAGGATGAGAATCATCAACGGAGAAGGATTATTATTAGGAAGAGTTTGTTCTTATGCAGCGAAAGCAGCTCTGTTTGGTGATGATGTTAAAATTGTTAATTGTGAAAAAATAGTTATTAGTGGAAATAAGAAAAAAGTGTTAGCTAATGAAAAAGTCAGACGTTCCAGAAAAGGATATCCTTTAAAAAGTGCTAAATTTTCCCGTTTACCAGAAAAATATGTTAAACGTTCTGTTCGAGGAATGTTACCTTACAAAAAAGAAAGAGGACTAAAAGCTTTTAACAAAATTATGTGTTATGAAGGAATTCCAGAAGAATTTGCAGATAAAAAAATGGAAACTGTTGCTGGAGCTGAAATTAAAAAATTACCAACTTTGAATTATATTAGTGTTCAAGAAATTTGTCAATGGTTAAAAGGAGAAAAAAATGAAAAAAACTGATGTCATCCATAAAAGTGGAAAAAGAAAACGTGCTATTGCTAGAGCTACCCTAAAGAAAGGAAAAGGCAAAGTAAAAGTTAATGGTGTTTTCTTAGACAATTTTGGAGATCGAGTTTCACAATTAAGAATCAAAGAACCATTGGTTTTAGCTGGAGAAACAGCTAAAAAAGTTGATGTTTTTGTTAGAGTTAATGGTGGGGGAATTAATGGTCAAGCTGATGCAGCCAGATTAGCCATTGCTCGAGCATTAGTAGAACACGATAAAAAATTAGAAAAAACTTTTGATGATTATGACAGATTATTATTGGTTGCTGATGTTAGAAGAAAAGAAGTTTGTAAACCAAACATTTCTAAAGCTAGGGCCAAGCGTCAAAAATCATACAGGTGAACCTAAAAAATGATACTTTACAAACTTAGTGTAGGAAAGTCCATAAATTCTCCAGAGGTGAATTTATGATAATTCCAATTCGATGTTTTTCCTGCGGGAAACCAGTAGCCCATTTTTGGGAAGAGTTTGCAGAAAGAACCAATAAAGGAGAAGAGAAAAAGAAAGTATTAGATTCTTTAGGAGTTTCTCGGTATTGCTGTCGGACTTTAATGTTAGGACACGTTGAATTAATTGACTTGGCAGCTGAGTTTAAGAAAAGTTAAATTTGTTTATTTTTTGATTTTGGCTTTTTCTCAATAATGCCATGGATTAAATTTTCTACTTTTTCTGGATTATTAACATATTTCAGAATTAAATTTGGCTCTTTATCTTCAGCCGTATGTAAGGTAAGATCTCCAGCTTTACAAATTCGATCCCACACAGAAACATCTAATGTCAAATTAGTAATTTGGTTATAAGGGATTGAATGTTTTCTTACTATCAAAAATTTGAATTCTCTAGTTACATGATTATGGTAAAAAAAATATGATGTATTTATCAGAGTTATTATTTTAAAAAATAAACTACTTAGCACCATTATTGTTCCTAAAATGAACAACCATAAATTTTGTTTAGGCAAAGTATAAATATTTAAACTAGTTAACAATCTCAACAACCCATATAACCCACCCACAATAAACAAAGAAAATAATAATTGTTTCAAAAATTCAGGAAATAATGAATTCATTAAGTTTGGTTTAAATGTATATAGTGGTTTATCCATACTTTAAGAAAAATTTCTTAAATTAAAAACCTTTTGGTCCTATTAAATTAGAATATAATAAAAACAACATTAATTCCCATTCTATTTTATCTTTGAATTTTGTAATTTATTTTCTAAACCACTATTTTTTACCACACAATTTTGCATTTTGATAAAAATTTCTATCACCATCTTAATATATGTGCATGCCATTCTAGTTACTAAGCTGAAAGGCTAAGTACCACCCCAACACCAAATCTCGCTAAAATGGTAGATCTAAAAAAAAATCTTTCTGAATGGGAAACTCTCAAAAGAGCTTCTGCTCAAAACGAGTTGATTCCAACCCTAAATTGCCAGCAATTTGACACGGACAAATTAGTCCTAACTTTAATCAGTGACGAACATATCGGCAGTAGATATTATGATGAAGACTTGCATAAAGAAATTCTAGAATATTGTTATGAAAACAAATCGCCAATTATTTTATTAGGGGATCAGGTTGAAACTGCAACTAGAGATAGTGTCGGTGCCGGAGTTTATGAACAAGATGAAATCCTGGAAAAACAACTAGATCATTTCTATCATCTTTACCAACCTTTAGCCGATGACAATTTAATTTTAGGTATCCACCCAGGCAATCACGAACAACGTATTTACAATTCTTCTGGATTAAACCTAACTAAAGTAATGGCTAAACAACTAGGCATCAAATATCTTGGTTGGGGAAAGATGCATTATTTTCGAGTAGGAAAACAAGGTTATACTTTATACACTACTCATGGAGCAAGTGGTGCGAGAATGCCCCATACAAAAATAAAAGGGGTTCTAGATCTTGCAAATTTAGTGGAAGCAGAGATTTATGCAATGGGACATCTCCACCAGCTCAGTCATCACATTAGAAACTACTATACTCCAAATCTTAGAAACAAAAAAGTAGATGAAGCTCAAAAACATTTCTTGTTAACTGGTTCTTATCTTAGTCATTGGGGTAGTTATGGTCATATGAAAAGTTATGAGCCCATGAGAAAAGGTTCACCTAAAATCAAATTACATGGAGATAAACACATGATCCGGGTGAGCCTATGACAAATCAAAACTTCCTCAAAAATTTCAGTTATCATTCAATTGAAGAACTGATTGAAGAACACGACATCCAAATGAGATATTCTTCAAAATTAGAAGACTTAGGATTGTGGGGACAATACCATCCAGAGGATAATTTAGTTTTAATTAACCCTTACTTAGAGAATCGAGAAATAGAAGATTTAGTTGTTTTACACGAATGGCTTCATGCTTACGCTGATTGTATTTTAGAAAAAGATTTTACAGAAAAACAAATTGACTGGGGTGCCGAATGGCATCTCAAACAAGATTTAGTTGGTTTAAGCAAAGTAGATTATCTAAGAAGTTTTTATCACAAAGAGGGGTTTTAGATGGAAGATTCATTATTGGTTAAGTTGTACTTAGATAAAAATGAAAGTAAACTAAATCCAGAAATTTATAATTGTTTAGAACAAATTATGATTGGTTTTGTTGGTCGTTTTCAACTTCACCATCAAGGTAAAGATTATTGTTGTCGCAGTAAAGAATACTGTTCAGTTCAAAAAGATGAAGGGTTAGGAATGAAGAAATGTCGAGGAATGGAATTATACAATGAAGTCGTCAAATATCGTAATTAATGAAAAGAGAAAAAGAATTGGTGGATTTGGAGGCCAGAATGAAAAAAGAAGTGGCTGAATGTGCTCGAAATAAAACTTATCGCAAATCATTTTATAATCAACATAAAAAAAAATTTGAAACGTATTGTACTTATTATTTTCCCAGCAATCAACAAGAACCTTATGAATGTCCTTTGCTCGGAGAAGTGATTATGGTAAAAAAAGTATCTGCCCCCGGTATGTATCATTGGGTTAGGTATTTTAGTTGTCAAAAATAAAAAATGGAGGAAAACTCTCTCACTAAACCTCGCT
>CAYSWQ010000042.1:0-7861 GCA_964434885.1 uncultured Methanosarcinales archaeon
GGACTTGCGAAGTACAAGGTTCTGATGGTACTAATGATGAAAGTGATTGGAATAATGCCACCCAATTAGTAATCCAAAACACCCCACCAATAGCTTCTTCAGTAAACATAACTTCAAATGACTCATTAAACAGAACCAACAGCACCTTGACAGGAATTTACACCTTTGCCGATAATGATAGTGACATAGAAATAAACTCAGAGATAGAATGGTATAATAACTCTATAAAAGTTCTAGGGACAGAAAACTTAACTTCTTTAGATTCAGAGAATATTTCCAAAGGAGAAACATGGATTTTTTCTATCAAACCAGATGATGGAACAGATTCGGAGAATTGGGTTAATAGCAGTATATTTACGATTGAAGATTCCTCTCCAACTACTCCAACTTTAGAACAACCAACTAATGATTCAACCACAACCAACAACATACCTACATTTAATTGGACTAATTCAACAGATGCAGATAATGACATTATCACTTACGAAATATTAATCGATGATGAAACTAATTTTAATTCGCCTTACACTCAAAGCAATTCCACTTTAACAGAATCAAATTTCACCGCGACTACTTTAACAGATGGGACTTATTATTGGAAAGTCAAAGCTATCACTACAGACACCAATTCCAGTTACACAGATTATTTTTCATTCATTATCTCTACTGGAGCCCCAACGATTAATCTAATTTCACCAACTACAAACACAGGAGATACAGACGGAAATACAATTTTAAGTTATAATGTGACTAGTGATTTATCAATCTCTAATTGTTCTTTAGTTATCAATGATGCTATTAACCAAACAAATTTTACTATTACAAAAAACATTACTCAAAATTTTACCTTAAACAACTTAGCAGTTGGACAATACAATTGGAGCATTAACTGCACTGATAGCAATGGAAATAGAAGTTCTACCACTACTAGAACCCTTTCCGTTTTTGAAATTTCAGAATTTTCTGGAGAAACCACTAGTTTGGACGGAGTAGATGTAACTACCTTAACCAATTTAATCATTGATCAACCAACTTATGGAAAAATTAATTTCTCTGAAAGTATTGATTTAAGCGACGGAGCAGATATTGATGAGTTTGTTAACATTTCTCAAAATTTAATTGAAATTAATTCCACCAGATTACTTGCTTTAAACAAATCAGCAACATTATATTTATACAATTTGACATTCACTAACCCAAGAATATTAAGAAACGATGAAGTTTGTGATTCAACTATTTGTACTAAAATTAATTACTCTAGTGGAACATTAACATTTAATGTAACTCAATTCACTAATTATTCAGCAGAAGAAACCCCCACTACTCCTTCACCCACTCCAACTACTTCTGGGGGTGGCGGAGGATCAGATAAACAATGTACTTTAGATTCTGATTGCCCACTTAATCAATATTGTTTCAATTACAACTGTTACAATCTTGAATGTATAAAAAGCAGTGATTGCCAATCAAATTTATACTGTGTCAACAACCAATGCGTTAAAATATTTGATTTGAAAATATTGCAGGTAGAATCTCCTATCCAACCAGGAGAATCCTTGGATTTCTCTTACTTCATCAAAGGGATGGCCAATATTAGCGGAGATGTTACTTTAGAATTTTGGTTGGAAAAAGACCACCAAACAATTACTGAAGGATCAGATACAATTTTCATAGGCAATTTTGAAGAAAAGAAAGAAAAAGCCAATCTCTATTTACCTTCAACTCTCTCTGCAGGAAGTTATCTATTCAAAATTAAATTGATTTATGAAAAATATCAGATTGTTGCTTATCGATCTATAGAAATAAAATCAAAAGTGCCTTTGTTATTAGAATTAGGGATTCAAGAAATTAAAACGTTATTTCCCAATAAACCTTGGAACTTAAAGTCCACTTTAATCACAAACAAAAATTATTCTGTCCCTGTTAAATTAGAAAGGAAAATTATTCAAAATAAGAATATTGTTTGGTTAAAGAAAACTGAAAAAATAGTAAAAAAATCAGCTATTATTGTAGATTTAGTAAAAGGACTAAAATCTGGAGAATATTTTTTAGAAATTAATGCAGAATACGGTAATAAAACTACTTCGGCCAAACAAATGTTTATTGTCTCTCAACCAACAAAACCACTTTATGGCCAGGCAATTAGATTCTTTGAAATTTTAGAAGATTGGAGTTATATTTGGGTAATTGGAGTATTAATTTTAGTCAGCACTATATTTGTTATACTTATTTATCGAAAAAAGAAAACTACTCCGCTTCCTGTTTTAAAACAATTTAAGAAATTACCTCTCCCAAAAATATCAGAAAGAGAATTAAGTGAAAAAAAGAAAGAGAAACAGATTCTTGAGAGAAAGATTATTCGCATTTTTGATATCCCGAGAGTCTTGACGTTGATTGGAAAGAAATTCAAAAGAAAAGAACAGGCAAGAAGTTGGTTAAGAAAGCAACCAGAATTAAGTTTATTACAAAAGAAAAAAGAATATTTTAGATTAAGAAGGATTAATCATACCAGAAAGTTTGGAAGATTAAAAGAATATTCTTGGAAAAAAGTAGGAGAGATTAAAGAAAATCTAAAAGAATTCAAAATCCAAGCAAGAATCAGAAAAGAAAAACGTAATAAAATAAGAAATGAAAGAAAAAGGAAATCTCTGGCTAAAATCAAAGAAAAACAAGAACTACGAAACAGAGCAGTCTTAATTAAAAAAAGAATTAAGACAATCAAAGCTAAGATTGCTGAACGAGAGAAGCTAAAACAACAGGCGGAAGAAATTAAGTATAAAATCAAGAGAATCAAAAGAGAGGAACAAGAAAGAGCCAAATTATCCAGGTTGAAGCTAGAAGCCCAAAATAACCCATTAAAAAGACAAGAATATGAAATTACTATGGCTTTGGCTGAAAAAACAATACCTCAAAATAGCATTTTAAATCGGATTAAGACTAGATTAGTTATTAAGAAAAAAAAGACATTTCTAACATCAAACACCAAAAAAACACAAAATAATTTTTTACAAAATAAACTCAAAGAACTAGAATCTACAGAAAAACAATTAGAGAAATTACTATCAAAATAAAGTATTAACAAAAACATTTATAAACCTACCATATATTCTATTTAGATATAAATATGATAAAAATAGATATACTATATACTTAAAATATGTATTTTGTGGATAAAATTCAGGAACAGGGAACGAGACAGAGAAAGATACCTCTCCCTAAAAAATTCTGGAAAGAATTCCCTTTAAATTCTTTAGTTAAAATCGAATTAATTGACAATCCTAATTTATTTTACGTCGATAAAGTACAAGCTCAAGGTAAAATCCAAAGAAGAATCCCTTTACCAAAAAAATTCTGGGAAGAATTTCCAGTCGGATCAATAGTCAAAGTTGAATTATTAAAAACATGAAAAAACAAATTAAAAAATCAAAACTGTATGCCAAAAAGAGATTAAAGAAAAAGAATAATTGGAGTATTAAACCCAATTTATTCTACTTAGTCTTATCTTTGTTAGTAGTTGGTTTAGGATTTTCTTTCCTAAATTTAGAAGGATTCACTGGAGCATTCATTGGTTTGGGGGGAACAATAAATCCTGCCGCTGCTGCAGTTGCCTCCAATGTAATCATAAATTCTAGTTCCTTAACCAATTACACTAACGAAAACCTTACTGTCAATTATACTTTATCAAACTCAACAGATTTTGCTGTAATTGATTGGCGTTTGAATGGCTCTAGCCTCGCTTTAATAAACATGCCTTTTATTGGCAATGGCTCACAAAATGCTACGGATTATTCGATTTTCAATAATTCTGGAATAGTTTCTGATGCTACTTGGAATGAATCTGGGGGAAGAGATGGCAAAGGCGCTTATGAATTTCATCCAGATGGACCTAAAGTAGAGGTAGAGGATTCTCCAATTTTGGATTCAATCAATGATTCTATGGCTCTCTCTTTATGGTTCAAAATTCCAGTTTTACCAAGTGGCCAATATGCTTTGGCTGGCAAAGGTTCTGGTGCCAACACCAATGGTTTTGGTTTGACTTTACAAAATAATGGGGACCTTCGTTGGCACCTAGGTAATGGAACCGAAGAAAATAATATTGATGTGGGGGCCAATGCAACTCTTAATA
The DNA here is from genome assembly GCA_964434885.1 of uncultured Methanosarcinales archaeon. Classification (GTDB taxonomy): domain Archaea; phylum Nanobdellota; class Nanobdellia; order Woesearchaeales; family GW2011-AR9; genus CAYSWQ01. The sequence continues at coordinate 4,127 of CAYSWQ010000042.1, forward strand.
CTTGGCACCATGCAGTTGCTCTCTTGTATAATAATGGAACTCAAGCAGTCTTTTTAAATGGAGAAAAGCAAGCTACAACAGGAAATTGGACTCCTTATGGGGGTAAAGTTTTTGCTAACAATAATGGTTTTTTTGTAGGGTTATTTGAAATAACTGGAGATCAATTAAATGGATCAGTAGATGATTTGTTACTCTTCAACCATTCTTTAACTACAGAACAAATTTTAGCTTTATACAACAACCGCACAGATTTAATTGTGAGCCAAGAAACTTCAGTGAACGATAATTGGTCTGCTTGTATTACTCCTCATGACGGCAATGTAAGTGGATTAGAAACATGTAGTACTAATCTAACTGTCTTAAGTCGAATTCCAAACACAGTTAGTGTAGTGATAAACACCACCACTAGAAGTAATTTCACTTCAGAAACCATCTCTTGTTATGCCAATATTACAGATGCTGATGGTGATGCTGTTTTTGCTAATTATACTTGGTATTTAAATGGAACATTGAATACAACCGGACAAAGTAATTCTTTTACTGCTAGTACCTTTGGAACTGTGGCAGAACAAGGTTCAACAAATACCTCTATTGGAGATAATTGGACTTGTGGAGTACAAGCTTATGATGGTTACACTTATGAAACAGACGAAAATAATGCCACCGTAACAATAAAAAACAACCTTATTTGTGGGGGAGTTATTTCTGAATCAACTACATTAACTACTAATTATTCAATTTGTTCTGGAGATGGATTTAATATCACTACAGATAACACAATTCTCGATTGTAATACATTTTCAATTATTGGTAATAATTCCTCTTATGGTGTTTATATCAATGCCAATAATGTAACTATAAAAAATTGCTTAATCACTAATTTCACCACTGGCATTTATACTTATGAATCCAATGAAACAAATCTCACTAACAACACTTTAGCAGACCAATATTATTCGGGGATCACTCTCAATTATTCCAATAATTCTTATGTCCAATCCAATATGACTAGCAATCTGAATTATGGTTTACATCAAGGACAGGATAGTTACAATAATTTAGTGTTTCAATCTTTTTTTGGAGGAAATACTATCCTTGGATTAAATGTCGAACAAAACAAAGGTTTGAACATTACTAATAGTGAAATACAAGGAATTTGGTATGAAAATAGTCAAGATCTTCTAATTGCTGAGAATAATTATTGGGGATCAACTAATTGTTCAGCATTTAATATGTTTATTCCAGCTGGAGGGGTAGTTGATTATGATCCTTTCTTAAATGTTAGTTATACAGACCCTTCTTTACAAAACTGTTCTACAGATCATTGTGGTAAAATTATTAAAGAAGATCATAATATGAGTCGAGATTTAGTTGGTTGTGCTGGTATTTGGGGTTATGGAATTAAGATTGCTGTTAACAACACCATTTTTGATTGTCAAGGTTATCAACTAGAGGACCCAGGTAATGGGATTGAGGTTTTACACAACTATTCAAATGTAACTGTTCAAAATTGTAATATTAACCAATCAGATGGAATCTCGTTTGGAGTAACTGAATTTAGCAAGGCATTAAATAACACCATTGCTAACTCTCCTCAAGGAATCACTATACAAGGAAATAATAGCTCAATCATCAATAATACTTTGAGTGGTACAGAAGTACCTGGTACCGTGGGAATCGAAGTCAAAGGTTATTACCACACCATTGAAGGAAACAATATTAGTTACTTTGATCGAGCCTTTCCTCATGCGGAATTTGATGGTCCTTATTACACTACATTTCAAAATAATTATTTGTTTAATAACAGTATTGGCTATCAATTAACCACTAACAACAATACCTTTATCAGAGAAACAATCATCAATCATACTAATGGAATCAAGATTGATTGGGAGAATTCAGCAGTTGTAGGAAATGAATTCCGAGATTCAGTTTTTGCTAACAACACTGAAGATCTAAATTTCCGTTTCAGCAATCAAGGTAACATCACTTTTATCAACAGTTCTATAGATAAAACCAAACTATATGTTTATTCTGGAGCCAGGGCTTGGTTTAAATGGTATGTTGATGTCAATGTTACAGATAGTAATCAAAATCCAATTTCAGGAGCACATGTAAAAGCATATAACTCTCTTTCTCAATTAGAATACAATAACACCACAGAAAGCGATGGAATTGCTAGACTAGTTGTTACCGAGTTTTATCGTAAGAATGAAGTTAATAATTATGTAACTCCCACAAGTATTCAAGTTACTAAGAATAATTTCACTTCTAATTCCACTTCTATTAATTTATATGATCTTACTTATGCTTCTGTTAATTTAACATTAACTGGGATTGGTTGTGGAGACACAATCACTGGGGATTTTATCTTAGGAAATAATTATGCTTGTCCAGGTAATGGTCTAATAATTGGGGCAGACAACATTGTAATCAATGGATCTGGATACAATCTCACTGGTAATGGATCTGGATTAGCAATTAACCTAACTGGACGAACTGGGGTAACTATTAATGATTTCCAAATAACCAACTACACAGACGGTCTCAGATTAACCGATACAAACCATAGTTCATTATACAATTTAGTAATTACTAACAACACCAATGGATTGATTGTTAATAGATCAAATAACAATACAATTTATGGGGGAATTTGGGATAATATGACTGATTCCCACATGCTATTCACTAATGACAATAACACCAATAACTCTTTGGTCAATACCACTTTAACACCAGATGACATCAACATTACTGGAACAGCTCAAGTTTTCTTCAAATGGTATGTTACAGTTAATACTACATATAATAACAATACTGCCTTACCCAACGCACAAATTTATGGTTATTTTAACAACACCACTACTTTGGAAGATTCTTCTACAACTGGGGCAAATGGAACCGGAACATTGATTCTATCAGAAGTAAAAAAGAATAGTTCTGGCACATTTTACCTTACTCCCCATAATATTTCCATAAATTATGCTCTAACTAATGAGAATGTTACTAATGAAACTAGTATTAATCTTTCCACCACTAACAACACTCAAGTTGATTTAGCAGTTAATCTTAATTGTACTTCTCCCAGTTCAACTGATGCTACAATTGTTACTAATGACACTACTTTTTGTCCCGGAACATTCACGATTCAAGAGATTCAAATTCATGCCAACGATATCACAATAACTTGTGATAACACAATTTTCCAACCTCAAACAGGAAATCTGTTTGCTATCACTAGTCGGGATGGATATAATAATACAGTGGTAACTGGTTGTACATTCCAAAATTTTAATGAACCAATAGAAATTATGAATTCTCAAAATTTAACTTTTGAAGACATTACTATGGCTGGTGTGGGGGCAGGAGGTATTATTTTATCTAGCAGCAATGATATTCAAATAACTAATGCAAATATTTCTTCTAATACTGAACATGTCCGCTCTATTGCCTGTGCTCAAGTTAATCGTCTAAATATTAATAATTCTTATATCTCTACACACAGAGGGGTTGTTCTTGATGTAGGTTGTAATTATTCAACTTTATTTAACAATACTTTTGCTGCCCCTGGTTCAAACAACGATGAAGCATTAATCTTTGAATCTGCCAACCATGGCATATTTTTCAATAATACTTTTGAATCATTTAATTATGTTTTAAAATTCAACTCAGAGAACCCTTCCACCAATAATACTTTTTATCACAACATCTTTTCCAACTCTCAAACATATC
>CAYSWQ010000043.1:0-7619 GCA_964434885.1 uncultured Methanosarcinales archaeon
ACATAATACATCACCAAGATGTATTATACTGTGCCCTTAAAACGTGATACTACATATTGATTGCTAATTAATAATCTTTATAAACTTTGTTTAATAAGATGTTTTAATAATGAAAGAGAATATATTTCACTTAAAGAAAAAAAAAGAGAACCTTTATAGGTTTAAGAACGCCAAGGTTATTAAAAATAGATTACCTTTGATTAAAAAATTGGTTGAAAATAAAACTGTTTTAGATATAGGTTCAGTTCAACATGTTTCTTCGTTTGAAAGTAATCCAAATTTTCTTTTTAAATTTTTAACTAAACACGCTAAAAAAGTAGTTGGTATTGATAAGGTTGAAGAAGAAGTTAAAAAATTAAGGGAGAAAGGTTATAATATCCTTGTTGGAGACGCTGAGTCCATGAAACTTAATCAGAAATTTGATGTGATTATGGCGGGTAATGTTATTGAACATCTTTCTAATCCTGGTATTTTTTTACGTAACATGAAAAATCATTTAAAAGACGATGGGAAAATTATAATAACTACTGATAATGAAGGTGGTTTTCCTTCTTCCTTCCATACTCTTTGTTTAGGTTACATTCCTGAGAATCCAGATCACACCATGGTTTTTAATTACTCTTGTTTACGAGAACTTACCACTAGAGAAAGTTTAATAATTAAAAAATATTACTATTGCCAATCTAAGGACACTCCTCAAAAATATTATGATTCATTAGTGTTAAGAAGTTATTCTTTTGTTAAAAGAACTTTACTTAATTTATTGATATTAATACGAAAAAATTTTACTCCAAGTTGTATTTTAGTTTTAACTAAGAAGATTGATTAAATTAGAATTTCGCATCTATCCCAACCATCTTTCCTTCCATTCTTCCAATATCAAATTACTCCAAATTAAATGACTATAATCTCTTTTACTTTTAAAATGTTGATTTAGTATTTTTTTAATAAATCTTTTGTTTTTAACTTGATTACTTAATAATTTTTCAATAACATAACTTTTCAATTCTTTCCGGAAATATTGTTTTAAAGGAACACCAAAACCGCGTTTCTTTTTGTAAATGGTGCTTTTAGGCAGCATTCCTTCCATCGCTTTTTTTAAGATAACTTTCTTCTGCAAATTATTTATTTTCCATTGTTGTGGGATTTGACCACTAAGTTCTACAAATTGATGATCTAAGAATGGGACCCTTACTTCTAAAGAATGAGCCATTGAAGCTCGATCCACTTTTGTTAAAATTTGTTCAGGCAAATATAATTTTAAATCACTATACATTAAATTATTAAAATTGCGCTTCCATTTGAAAAAAGGTCGATAAGTGTTAATGGTATCCTGGTCAACCCCCATGAATGAGAGATCCCCATAATTAAGCAAGGCCCTCAGTTTTCCATAATTGTGATAACCATAGTTATTCTGAGGATTAATTAAATCAGCAATTCTATTGGTGTAGTGGCTTTGGGAAAGATTTTGCAAGCCTTTCTTTGCCAAACTTCGAACGAACTTTGGAATTAGATTTTGCTTTTGTAATATTTGGTGTTGAGTGTACCAATCATAACCCCCAAACAATTCATCTCCTCCATCTCCTCCGAGACAAACCGTTACTTGTTTGCTAGCAATTTCCGAAACAAAATAAGTAGGTAGCATAGAATAATCTGCCAAAGGATCATCATAATGATAGATTAGCTTAGGTATTAATTTCATCACGTCTTGTCCAGTGAAATATTTCTCATAATGTTCCGTCCCTAATTCATCAGCAATAAGTCTAGCATCTTTGGTCTCGTTAAACTCGTTATATTCAAAACCAATTGAGAAAGTTTTCAAGTCTTCTTTATATTTTTTAATCGTTGCCACAATGGCACTACTATCAATTCCTCCCGAAAGAAAGGCTCCAACTGGAACATCAGCGATTAATCTTTTTTTAACTGAATGGTCTAAATTTTTTTTAATCAAAGAAATTGTTTGTTTTTTATTTTTTAATGGATAACGGAATGAAAGATCCCAGTATTTTCTAGTTTGCAAATTGTTATTTTTTAGAATCAATGAATGCCCTGGATTTAACTTATAGATGTTTTCTAGAATTGATTGGCCACTAGGAGTAAATCCAAAAGTTAAGTAATGGTCGGAAGCTGGCTTACATATTTTTCTGTCAATCCCATGTTGAAGAATGGCTTTCAGTTCAGAAGCAAAAATAAACTTTTGACCATCCCAATAATAATAAAGTGGTTTGATACCTAAACGGTCTCGGGCTAGAAATAACTCCTTTTTCTCAGCATCCCAAATAGCAAAGGCGAACATCCCATTAAAGTATTGGAGACAACCTCCTCCCCATTCTTCATAAGCATGAATGATCACTTCTGTATCTGTATCTGATTTGAAGCGGTGGCCTTTCTTTTCCAAATTATTTCTTAATTCTAGGAAATTATAAAGCTCTCCATTGTAAGTAATCCAGATAGTTCCTTCTTCATTACACATTGGTTGCTTACCGGCTGTTGATAAATCAATTATCGAAAGACGGCGATGACCTAAACTAATCTCAGAACAATAATGCCCTGCACCATCTGGTCCTCGATGTACCACAGTAGAAGACATCTGTTTAATTAGATCTTTATCTTCCCAGTTAAAACCACAGATTCCACACATACAATTTATTTAGCTAGTTGATTTTTAAGATTTATGATTCCCAGTTTATTTTGGTTTTATCATAGATATGCCTAGGTTTTGAAAACCGATATGGGAAAGTCTCTTTGGTGCCTTTAATGGTTACTGCCCAGTCTGGCGCAACATATTTTCTGACCCATCTGATATTTCTCACCCACTCCCTTTTTTCCCAACGCAAATCTTCTTTAATATTTATGCCAAATTGCTTACACCAAGAATATACTTCTGGATAGGTGTGATGGGTAGCAATCGGTGCACTATACCAATCAAACATTATCGAAGTATTTGGCTCCCATCTAAATAACAAATTAACTGGTTTTTCAATTACTAGTCCACAAAATTTACAGGCGTCCGCCAGAAATTTTGATAATTTCATTAGTTTAGGCACTGACATCTTTGTCGTTATTTTTCTCATCCACCAGTCATTGAATTCCCAAACTAAATTCCCTTTATGGTAGCAAGTAACACAAATAGTCCCGGCTTCCTTTAAATGAGAAAGAATGGCTGCCAAAGATCTTTTGGAATTTCCTGTATGGTGAATTACTCCAATTGTAAAAACAATATCAAAAACATTCTTTTTAAATGGTAGATTAAATATATCTGCCTGAACAATATGGACTTTTTCAAAGTGTTTGGTGTTATTGTAAGCGGATTCAACTCCTGGACCTAAATCAAAACCAACTACTTCTGCTCCACAGTTTAAAGCTTGATAAACATACCGACCATTGCCACAACCAGCATCTAAAACTAATTTCCCTTGCAATTCACTTTTTCTCAACAATGTTTTTTCATGGAAGATTTTCTTCTCAAATTCTAGATTATAAACTTGGTCATCAAAACCATGTTTGTTGAAATGTACCCATTCATAACCAAAATATTTGATGTTGTCTTGTTTTAGTTTTTTCAGAGAATCTTTTTTACCCAAAAAGTTGTGAGTGGGACAAATTTCTTTAATTTGGTCTTGGAATTTCTCTTCAAACTCAGGGTTGTAATACAATTCCCTAGGTAAAAAGCGAGGTATATAATCAATAATAAAAAAATGTTGACCACATGAGCAACTTAACAAACCATCTTTAATCTCTTCACCTTCTTTCTTGAAAATGTGCAGTTCAAAATCCGAACCACATTTTTTACATTCAATTAATTTCAATAATTTGGATTTCATTTTTTACCACTTTTTCAGTTTATATTGCATCTCTTCTTCAGCTTTTTGAGCTAGTTTATTATAATTTCTTTCTTTCCGAATATATATTTGACCATTTTTACCCATTTGCTTTCCTTTTTTCTGGTTTTTTATTAATACTAAGATGGCTTCACAAAAATCTTTGATTGTGTAATCAACACAAAATCCACCTTGTGAGGCCTTGATTATGTTCTGTTGTTCCGGATTGTAGTTGTTAGCCACCACCGGCAAACCAGCATTCATGTATTCCATCAATTTAATTGGTGAGTTCATTTTTAATATTGGGTTTGGGGGAAACTGTGAAATTCCAATGTCTGCAGCAGCAAGATAAGAAGGCACTTCTTTTCTTGGAACTCTACCTGTAAAAACTACATTATTCTGCAACTGATTAACTTCCACATATTTTTTATAGTCAATCATGTCTTCTGGATTTTTTCCTTCACCCACAACCAATAGTTTAATTTCCGGATCTTCTTTTATTAAATTTTTGATAATCTTAAATAAAAAAAATGGATCTCTGGTTTTTATTAAAGTTCCCAAGTAAATCAAGGTTTTCCCTGATTTCAAATTATATTTATCAACAATACTCCTAATTTTTCCTTCATCTTCTTCTGCCCCTGGGGTTGTACCTAAAGGTAAGGTTCTCACCCTGTTCCTTTTCATCCCTTTTTCAATCAAGTACTCCTTCATCTGATCACTAATCGCAAAAATCAAATCAGCTTTTTTAAGTACCAATTCAGTTAAGGTTTTACTAATAGAGCCCACTAAGTAGTTCTTTAATCTACCCCCATATAAGTTATGTTTCGCGAAATAAATTGTTTCTTCTGATTTTAAATGTGATAACTGAAAGACAAATGGCATTTTATGCTTTTTAGAAAATCTTCTGGCAAACAGACCCATCAAAGGATCATTGCGTACATAAACCAAATCAAATTTATTTTTTCTTATTTTGCTTTCTATTTTTTTTAAATCCCATAACAAACACCAATAATCAACCAAGATATTATTTTTTGTCGGCAACACTAACCCTTTATTCTGGTTCCATTCTATCTTAGTAATCTTATTCAATGGTTGTTTAGATTTCATCACCCACAAAATTGAATGACCTTGCTCTCTAAATATTTTTGAATAAACTTCTTCTAAAAAGACATGGTCAGTAGGATATTTCTGGTCTACTAACATCAAAATTCTCATGTAACTATTTTTAGCAACCTATTTAAATAGGGTATGGAAAAGAGTTCCTGAATGAAAAATATAACTCTTGGTATTATTCTTATGATTACTTGCACCTTTTTTACTGCTTTTGGAGAATTCTTATTCAAACTAAGTGCCAAATCTTTTCAATGGCACCCAGTTAGCTTGTTAACTAATTATACTTTGATCTTAGCTTTTGCTATCTTCTTTTTGGGATCAGTACTATTAATCATTGCTTTGAGGTTTGGTGACCTTTCCGTCCTTTATCCTTTCATTGCCTTGAATTTTATTTGGGTAATGCTAATCTCTTTTTGGTGGTTGGGAGAATATATTAATCGTTTTAAAATTGGAGCCGCCATCCTAGTTGTTTTTGGTGTGGTATTAATAGCTAAAGGGGGTGGAGAAAGTGAGTAATTTGGTTTATGGGTTTTCTTTTGCCGTAATCGCCACCATTATTGGTTCTTTTGGAGCCTTATTTTTTAAGTATGCATCAAAAAGAATTACACCTTCTCTTTTAGGTTTGATAAAGAATTATTATTTATTGATTGGTTTCTTTTTATATGGTATTTCTTCACTAATCTATGTTTATGCCTTAACTTTTGCTGATCTTTCCACTTTGTATCCAGTTGCCGGTTTAAGTTACGTTTGGATTTCTTTGCTTTCCATCAAATTTTTGAAAGAACAGATGAATGATTTAAAATGGTTCGGAATTCTCATGATTTTACTAGGGGTCTTTTTGGTTAGTTTTAGTACGTAAAAAGAATTTTTTTACCAGGTCAGATATTCACAATCTTTATAAGACGCTAGAAATCTGATTATTCTATTAATTAATCAGGTGAGATACATGTCCAAGACAAAAAAATTGAGGGAATTATTTGCTAAAGATGGGTTTTTTAGATTGGTGGGGGCTCACAACGGACTCACTGCCAAGTTAGTGGAAAAAGCCGGTTTTGAAGGAGTCTGGGCTTCTAGTTTGGAAATGTCTGCTTCTCATGCCGTTCCCGATGCTAATATCTTAACTATGACTGATTATCTTAATATGGCTATCAATATGAATGATGCAGTATCAATTCCTGTTGTTGTTGATGTTGACCAAGGTTATGGCAATTCTAGTAATGTTATCAGAATGATTAAAAAATTTGAAGCAGCTGGTATTGCTGGAGTAATCATGGAAGATAAAAAATTTCCAAAACAAAATAGTTTATTGGCAGGAGGTAGACAAGAGTTAGCTTCCATTTCAGAGTTTTCCGGAAAAATTATGGCGGCCAAAAATGCTCAAACTGATCCTGATTTTATGGTAATTGCCAGGGTGGAGGCTTTGATTGCTGGTTGGGGTCATGAAGAAGCGATGAAAAGAGCTAAAGCTTATGTTGAAGCTGGAGTTGATGGTATTATGATTCACTCCAAAAAATCAGATCCGGCAGAAGTCGTTAAGTTTGTGGCAGAGTGGGATTCCGAAGTTCCCATTGTGATTGTTCCCACCAAATACCCTTCCATGAATGAAGCAATGATTAATAATTATCCCAAAATCAAGATGGTAATTTATGCCAATCATGTGATTAGAAGTGCAGTTACTTCTATCAAAAGAACTTTAAACGAAATCCGAGAAACTGGAGGGATTGAAAGTGTTAATCAGAGCCTCATTCCAGTTAAAGAACTATTTGAATTACAAGGGACTTTTGAAATGAAAGATGATGAGGAAAAATTTCTCAAAACAGACACTGAGCCAATTTCAGCTATAATCGCTGCTGCTGGAAAACCAATCGATACAAAATTAAAAGAAGTTTTTTTAAATGATACACCGACCTGTATGTTAGATATTAATGGTAAATCATTGTTACAACGTAATGTTGAATTATTGAATACTGTGGGAATTAACAATGTTCACGTAGTAACTGGTTATTGTGGAGAAAAAATTAATGTTGAAGGAATCAATAAGATTGAAAATCTTGAATTTGAACAAACCAAAGCATTACATTCTATTATGGCTGCTAAGTCTCAAGTTAATGGTAAAACAGTAGTATTGTATTCTGATTTGTTGTTTGATAAAGATATCTTAAACAATCTAGTTAATAAAGAAGGAGATATTGTTTTAGTTGTAGATTCTTCATATAAATTGAATCCTTCTAGGTATAATAAGAAACTTGATTTAGTTAAAGCTAAGAAAGAACCGGTTTTAGGAGAAAGGGCATTAAAATTAGATGATGATAATGAGGTAGTTAAGATTGGTTCTACACTGGATCCTGACGAAGCTAATTTTGAATTCATTGGGATGGCAATGCTATCAGCCCAGGGTACAGATTTATTGCATCAAGTCTACACCGAAAATATTGCTGAACTCAAAAACAAAGATTTTACTGCTTTGATACAGAAAGTGATTGAATTAGGCCACAAAGTTGATTGTTTAGAAATTCACAAAGGTTGGACAGAAGTTCATACTTTTGATGATTATAAGAATGTTTCAAGAATAGTTTCCCAACGAAGTGATGAGTTGAATAAAAATGATTGAGTGTACCAAACTAGCTGAAATTTTTAAAGCGAATAAATTTACTTTTTTTGCTGGTCTCCCAGATAGTACATTTA
>CAYSWQ010000044.1:0-7195 GCA_964434885.1 uncultured Methanosarcinales archaeon
CAGTTTTTTCTTCCTCAACTAGTTCTTCAGCTGGAGCTTCCTCTTCAGCAGGTGCTTCTTCCTCAACTGGTTCTTCTGCAGGAGCTTCTTCTTCTACAGGTTCTTCAGATGATGATGCTTCCTCTTCAGTTGTTTCTTCCTCAACAGGTTCTTCTGTTGATGTTTCTTCTTCACTTGGAGCTTCTTCTACTGCTTCTTCAACAGCTTCCTCTTCATTGTTTTCTTCCACAGGTGCTACAGAATCTTCAACAGGTGCTTCTTCTACCGGAGCAGCTGCACATTCAGAACATAATCCTTCTTCGTTAACTTCAACTTCTTTACTACACTTACTACATACCATAATTTCACCTCATTTAAAAAATAATTAATAAAATAGTTTTCTTCCTCTTTTTAAAGATATCTGTAGAGAAGTATCTAAAAATTCACTCATACCTCAACGCATCAACTGGTTTCAAACGAGATGCCTGCCGAGCAGGAGTTATCCCAGAAATTCCCCCAATAATAAAACTAAACAACAATGTTCCAAGTACCAACCACCAATTAATTTTAATCAACAAAAACGCAGGACCAACTGTCAAAACAAACAACAATTCAACTAATTTAGCCAAACCAATCCCAATCACTACTCCCACAACTCCACCACCTAAACCATATAGTCCAGATTCTACCAAAAACAAAGACATAATATGAGAATTTCTTGCTCCCAAAGCTTTCATTACCCCAATATCTTTAGTTCTCTCTAACACTGAAGTATACATTGTATTCATAATCCCAATACCACCAACTAACAAACTAATCCCAGCAATACCAATTAAAACTATTTGCACAATATCTAAAATAACATTAAATGTGGCGGCAAATTGATCTGGTGTCTCTACCGAAAAATCTTCTTTCCCTTCTTCCAACCCATGATCTTCCCTTAAATCTTTCTTCACTGCTTCTGCCACTTTCAAAGCATCTTCTCCTGCTTGCGCTTGTGCCACAATAAAACCCAATTCATCTTTTTTATCAAAAATCTCTTCGTAAGCATCCAAAGAAATAATTGCCGATTGATCATCAGGGGGAGAACCAATCTTCTCTAAAAAACCAACCACTTTGAAAGTATAATCATTTAATTCAATCTTATCTCCTAATTCTACTCTTTTTTCAAACATATCTGTTTGAGTATGTTCATAACCCAAAACAACTTTTAATTTATCTCCATTTCTAATCATTCGTCCTTCTCCCACTTTCCAAGTCTGAGCTTCTCCAATCAAAGCTCTTTCTTCTGGATCAGTAGAAATTCCCGAAATAAATGCATATTTGATAAAATCATTAAATTCAATCTTAGCAAAAGCATAACCCATCCCCGTTGCTTCTTTAACTCCAGATGTTTTCTTAATCACATCTAAATCATCTTCTGTTAATTGCTCAGAAGAACCCATTCCCCAAGTTCCACCTTTCGGCATCACAAATAACTTATCTCTACCTAAAGATTGAAACTGTTTCTCAATCGCATTCTCTAACCCCTGTCCTAATGTAATTAAAGAAATAATCGCCGCAATCCCAATAAACACCCCTAATAAAGTCAACCAACTACGCAAACGTTTCCTCTTGATTTCTTTCCAAGGTATTTTAAAATAATCTTTTATCATGTTTACAAACCAATTATTTTCCTCGCCTCAGTTAAAAATTCATTAGCCCGTTTAACAGATGTTCTAGCTTTATTTAATTCAGCTATCTCTCCCATTTCATAAGTAAATCTTTTTCTTTTGGCCATCTCAAAATCAAAATCCTGGACCATAGATAAAGCCTTAGATTCACTTATTTTTAATAAATCCTCTGCTTCAGTATATGCATCTTGGTATTCTTCAATAAAATGTTTTTGTAATTTATTATCATCAATCAAAAAATAATAAACCAAAGCATGATAAGTTAATTTATGAATTCCTCTTTCCTCATCAATTTGATGGTTAAAAAAAGCCAGCAAAGAGGTACCAGTAAAAAACATAGAATAATAAGCAACCGCTACCACCCACATATAACTTCTTAACTCATCTTCTTCATCTTCAGAAATATCCAAAATTCTTTTGGCGAGATTAAATGATTCTATCCCCTTATCCAAAAAAAATTTAATCGTTCTTCCTTCTGGCTTAATTATTTTTCCGTTATCAATTAGCTGTTTGATTAAAGATCTGCTTTCTTCTTTATGCTTCTCATCCAACATAATACTTCCTCCTTAGTTCTAAAAATTGTTCTGCCCCATATAAAACGATGTGTTTTTTTAACAATTCATTCCCAACATTAAATTTTAGTGGATTTTTCCACATCTCCATCAAACCTTTTTCTGTAGTTAGATGGAAGTCAATTTTTCTTAAAGTAAGCTCCGTTTTTATAGCTTTCTCAAATTTACCATAATCATACTCTTCTGGAATCACAAATAATAAATCAATATCAGAATCTTTTTTAGCTGTCTTTTCAGCATATGAACCAAATAAGATACAGATAAATTGATTATATTTTATTCTTATCAAATCATTAATCAATAATTTGATTGGTTTAAATTTATTGACTAATTCTTTTTTCCTTTCTAACTCAACAAAGACATAATCGTCTTGATACTCTTCCAAAACTAAATTGATTATCCAACTTTTCCCTTGTTGTTTCTTCTTAACCAATTCTTTCTTAAATAGAGACCCAACTGACCGATGTATTTGGGGATATGGTAAATCCAAATCTAATGATATCTTTCGAATAGTAAACTCTTTGGTTAAATCTTTAAACAACAACTTCAATATTTTTAATTCTGTCTTAGATAACATTATCAATATAACACATTTAATATAATGTTATATCTTTTTTGTTATATAAATGTTTTGGTTAGAACTCACTCTCATTTATTTCCTCAACGCATCCACTGGCTTTAACTTCGCTGCCTGTCGAGCAGGAAAAACCCCTGATGCTGCTCCAACCATAAAAGCAAACATTAATGCTCCAAACATAACCATTAAATTAACACTGGCTTTAATCAAAAAACTTCCATATATTTGAAACGCCACATATTCAACTAATTTACTAATTCCAAAACCCATTGAAACTCCAATCAATCCTCCAAACATTCCCAACATTCCTGATTCTACCAAAAATAAAAATAAAATCTGTCGGTCCCGGGCCCCAGTTGCCTTCATAATCCCAATCTCTTTCGTCCTCTCTAACACTGCAGTGTACATTGTATTCATGATTCCAATTCCTCCAACAACTAAACTAATTCCTGCAATTCCCACTAACACTCCCTGTACAATTAATAAAATTGTCGTCAAAGTAGCCAAAATACTCCCTGGAGTTTCCACAGTAAAATCTTCTTTTCCTTCTTCCACATCACGATGTTTACGCAAAGCTTTCTTAATTCTCTCCGCCGCCAAATCCATGTCTTCTCCACTACTTATTTTCGCCGGAATAATATCATAAACGTCTTTCAAACCAAAAATGGCCCTCATTCCTTCTTCCGGAATCACAATAGTTTCATCTTGTTGAGGATTTCCTGATTTCTTTAACAACCCCACAACTTTAAAATCTACATCTTCAATTTGAATCTTATCTCTCAATAATAATTTAGTTTCAAAAAAATCTTCTGCAAAACCAGAACCAACCATTGCTACAAACTTATCTCCTTTTTTCAACAATCTTCCTTGATTAACTTGATAATCATTAACTTCTATAGTTAAAGCAATATCCTCATTTTCTTTAGGCATCGTTACTACAAAAGAATATTTAACTTCATCTTTATATTCCATTTTAGCCGAACGAATTAACCGACCAATAACATTATCTACTCCTTTAACTTTTTCTACTACTTCTAAATCTTTCTCAGTCAAAGGAGCTTCCACCCCTGTTCCTGGTGGACCAAAACCAGAACTAATTCCTTGCACAATTAACTTATCAGAACCAAGTTTGATAAATTGTTCTCCAATTGCTTCTTGTAACCCTTGAGACAATGAAATCAAAGCTACTACTGCTGCAATCCCAATAAATATTCCAATCATAGTTAGCCAAGAACGCATCTTTCTCTTACTTACACTTTTAAAAGCCAACTTGAAATAATCTTTAATCATTCAGAACAAACCTCCACCCCAACAAAAACAAACACCAATAGTTAACATCTTAAATTATTTCTTGCGTATAAAAGGAATCTTATTTCTCCATCTTCTCATTTTTCTGGAAAAAACAATTGGGTCTTTTTTATAACTTCGATACATTAAAATTCCCACTACAACTAATATTAAAACTAACACATAAAAACCCGCATTACTGGTGGGAATTATCCCAAATTTCTTTAATTGGGAAGAAGAATAAAGATTCATTTTCAACTTAAATTGTTGTTCGTAATTTTGATTGTTAGCATCCATGTATTTAAGTTTAACAGGAATATCTAATGAATCTGCTTTGGTATTAACAAAAATATTAATTTCTTCACTTTCTGTATCATCGGAATCAACATCTCCGATATAAAAATAATTACTTGTCGAAACCAATTGAAAATCTTTAGATGGTAAAATTTCCATTTCCAAAAATTTAACATCTGTTGTCCCTGCATTTGCCAATTCCAAAGTAACTTTTCCTGCTTTTCTAGATTGCAATACTGAACTTTTCTTAATATAAGGATGAATACTTGGTTTTTCCCCTACAGTTATAGCCATCACATCTTCCACCAAATAAGAATTTGCTTTTTCGTCATTATAAGTTATATTCAAAGGTACTTTGTATAATCCAGCAGTAGCTCCTGGATCAGCTAAAACATCAAAAACAAGTACTTTTTGATAATTTGATTGTAGTTGAGAAATTCTTCTCTCTGAAGAAGATTGATAAGGTACTAAAGGAATTGCAGAATTAGCAAAATCCAATTTAAATTTTATATCTTTCAACAAAGAATCCGCTAAATTTTTTACTAAAACAGTAATTTTTCCTTTCCCACCAGGAGGAATTTGTTTAGGTTCAGCAGTAATGGACACTATTTCTAATACTGCATCATGAGTTTGAATATCAATTAAAAATTCATCATTAGTAAATGCATAAGAAGCAGAACCTACTTTCACTTCTAATTCTAATTCAGTTTCTTTTTCTGCTGCTTGTTCATCAATTTTCACCATAAATTCAACTATTTGTGCATCTGATCCAGTTGCACTAGCTGTTAATTTACCAATGTTCCTACTAGCAGATCCACTATATAATGAAAAAGGTTTTTTTAAATCTAATTTAACAATTGCATCTGATGTTGTTTCTTCTCCATCATTTTCTATTTTAAATTTTAATTTAACTACTTGCCCAGGTTCAACTGGATCTGGATCTTGACTAACTAATGTTACTTGAATGTCTGGTCCAGTAACACCAGATCCTTGAACAAAAAATATAGATAACAAAAAAACAACAAATACTGTTAAACCACCAACATTTTTAATCTTCACCATTTTTATTAAATATTATCTCTCTCCTTTATTATTCCTTTACATCTCCTTTATTATTTCCTTTATTAATTTATACATTTATTAATCTTTTGTTTATTGTTTAAACCCACATTCCAATTTATTTCTTCTTAGCACCATTCTCCTTAGGTTTATGGTCTCCTTTCTTAATCTTAACTACTTCTCCATCTTTCAAATAAATTGTTTTTTCTGAATATTTTACTAAATCCACATCGTGTGTAACTAATATGATTGTTTTCCCTTCTTTTTTATGAAATCCAGTTAACATCTCCATTACTTGATGACCGGATTTAGAATCTAAATTACCGGTTGGTTCATCCGCCAAAATAACTTCCGGATTATTTATCAACGCCCTTGCAATCGCCACTCTTTGTTGTTGTCCTCCTGACAATTCATTCGGTCGATGTTCCATTCGATCTCCTAAACCAACTTGAGTTAACAAACTTTTTGCTCTATTCACTCTAGTTTCTTCATCAATATTTTGAAAAATAGTTGGTAATGTCACATTCTCCAATGCAGTCAAAGTATTAATTAAATTAAATTGCTGAAAAACAAAACCAATCCTCTTTCCCCTTAACTGCGCTAAATCTGATTCAGTTAATTGGGTTAAATCTCTATCTCTATAATATACTTTTCCCTTGGTGGGCATATCTAAAATTCCTACTTGGTTCATCATTGTTGAATTATGAATAATAAAATCATTGGCTACAAAATTATCGGCACCAGGAACAGTTAAATCATAAACTTGAATATTTTTTTTTATTTTTTTGATTGAAATAACTTTATCCCAAAATATCTGCATCTTTACAATTTGCTTTAACCTAGCACAATTTATGTTTCTTCTATCAAATAACCCAATTATTTGATTTACTTTCTTAATTGAAGGATTAAATCTTCCATTTTCACAGCCCCACAATAACTTGTGTTCTTCTCTTGTTAATTTTACCGAAGAAGATTTTCTTATTTTTTTAATCAACTTGCCGCAAGGGATTATATCAACATTAGTGTCTCCTTTTCCTTTGATGTGTTTCTCCAATCTACTCATTTTAAAATTAGAATTAAATCCAATATGCGAATGATAGATTTTCAAATTATTTAAACCAGAGATATTTAGTTTGTAGTAAATTCTTTTTGTTTTCTTTACAGTGTTTGAGGCATACTTAATAACTTCAGAATATCTCGAATGAATTCCGAATCTCATTAACAAATGCCTTAGTTGTAAAATTAATTCTTTACTAGCAAGAGTGATAGATATTTCTTTTTGGTTTTTTGCAACAAAACCATCACAATCAAATAATCCCCGGATAAAAGCAGCAATTTCTTTTAGGTTACATTTTAATAAAAAATCTGGAACTCGAATGTTTCTGGATTTTTTTCTTAACGGCAAACCAAATACATAATGGAAAAAAGATTTGATAACTGTGCTATTACAAATTACTTTCTTTTGATATTTTTTCGCGTCTATTCCAAAGACTTTTTTGGTAAGAAAAATAACTTTGTTTTTCAAGACTTCCTCTATGTTGGTTACAACTATTCCTGTTTTATCACTATTACCATCACCTACCAAAAATCCAAATAATTCCAATAAATCTGGGTTAGTTTTTAGAGGTATTTTAACAGCAATATTAGAATTTAAAGCAGTCAATTTAGAGTTATTTAAGATATTGATATTTTTCACCTAATTCATTTAATTTTTTGGTTAATTTACTAAGACTTAAATTACCTGCTTTTGATTC
>CAYSWQ010000045.1:0-7190 GCA_964434885.1 uncultured Methanosarcinales archaeon
TAATCCAATTCCAATTAAATATAACGCCATATTATTAATTTACCTTTTTCCTTTAAAAGTTTTTACCATATAAGTTCCTTCCTTCTTATACCCCAATTTCCGATAATACCCTCGCACCCCAATTCCACTAATAACAGAAATTTTACCAATCCCTTTCCCCAACACGATCTCTTCCGCCACATTCATCAATTTTTTCCCTAAACCTTTATGCTGCACATTACCTTTCCCTCCAATTCCAACAGCTGTACCATAAACATGTAATTCTCTAATCCCTGCCTGACCATCAACAATCCTCAAACGACAAAAACCCAACAATAAGTCCTTCTCCAAGACAGAAATAAAATATTCTTCTCCACCAGAAGCCAAATATTTTTTAACTTTAATTTTAACTTTTCTAAAATCTATTTTCTCACCTCGGGGCTCCCGACACCTAATACATCTGCATTTTGGTTTAAATTTCTGATGGATATATTGTCTTAAATTAGTCATCCCCACACCAGCAATAGTTTGATAAGTTGGAATATCTCTTTGCACTCTCATTAAACGACAATAAATAGGTATCTTTTCTTTAAACCAAGCAATCAATTTAGCTGCCCTTTCAGTATCTAATGGTTTATAATCTCCTTTCTCATACAAAGAATACAATTTTGTGCCTTTGGTAACCATACAAGGATAGATCTTCAATGCATCTGGTTTAAAATTAGAATCTTTAAACAATTTCAACATCATTTGTTTATCTTTAGCAATAGAGCTTCCTAATAAACCTGGCATGATATGGTATCCTACTTTTAACAAACTATTCTTCATTAGTTTAGTAGAAAGAACAATTTCATCAACACCATGTCCCCGATTTATTTTTCTCAAAACATCATCATCTAACTGTTGTACTCCTAATTCCACCCTAGTACAACCCAATTTTAACATTTGTTTAATTTCTTTTTCCATACAATAATCTGGCCGAGTTTCAATACATAAAGCAACCCCTTTGATTTTGGCATTTTCATTCTTAATCTGTTCTTTTTCCAAAGCCCCAGTTTCAAATTTTCCTTTTAATTTCCACAATTTTTTCTGAATCCGATTAACCCTTTTCTGATCCGTTAAATCTTCAACTGGTAATTCAAAGAAGTTCTTGAACTTAGAAAAATTAAACTCATTTCCACGAAAAAACAACTTACTAAAATCATTCATTGCTTTAAAAGCTCCCCAAATAAATGAATCTTGATAATGAACAGATAAACTTGGAAAAGTACCACCCATAATTATCAATTCCACTTTTTCCATATTATGTCCTAATAACACATATTGTTCTAACCTGTTAAAAACTTGCAAATAAGAATCATACTTATTTCTAATCCCTCGCATAGTGGCTGGTTCTCGCCCAGTATAGGATTGGGGAACATCACCAAAGTGACTTCCAACTCCACCCGGACACATTAAACAAGGACCAATTGTTTTAGCATGCGGACATAAATGTGGCTTGGTCATGATCGCTACCGGAGCAACACCAGAAATAGTCCTTGTTGGTTTAGTCAATAATTTCTTTTTTAAAATAGCCAAATCAGTACCAGAAGCATTTAACAATATCTCAATATTGGTGGGAATCTTTTTAAAGCCATATTTCAAAGCCAAATCCCTTTTCAATTTAGCTAATTGCTTAGCATTATACTGCTTTTTCTTCAGTTTTTCAATCAACTCCACATAAAACATATTACTTATTTTTACCCGAAATCTTTATAAACCTTTCACTCAATCAACACAAAATGGTAACTAGAATCGGTAAAAGCAGAAGGAAAACTCGAAGTAAATTAAAGCAACATTATCGTAAAAAGGGAAAAGTTTCTTTGAGCCAGTATTTTCAAGAATTAGAACCTGGTGACAAAGTTGCTTTAGTAGCTAATCCCAATGTAATTAAAGGTATGTATTTCCCTAGATTTCATGGAAGAGTTGCTACTGTAGTTAACAAAAGAGGTTTCTGTTATCAAGTCTCCTTAAAAGATGGTCGTAAAGAAAAAAAATTCAACGTACATCCTATTCATTTAAAGAAATTATAAGAAAATGCCAAACCCAAAATTAATCGAAGAAAAACCTGTAACTTTGGTTGATCTAAAGACAGATTTAGAAAAAATAGAAAAAAGAGATAAAGAATTAAATTACCGCTCAAATAAAACTCAAGAATATATTAATCATTTTGTTACTTTAACTAAAGAGAAAAAAGAGGAACTGCAAAAGAAATTGATTGATTTAGATATGGTTAGATTAAAAGAAGCCCATATTATTAAAATTATTGATTTCTTGCCAAAAGATGTTGATGAACTAAAAGTAATTCTTCAAGCTTATCCAGTTAACATGCCTAAAAAAGACATGGACAGTATTATTGCTTTGGTCAAGGATTTTCGGACTGAATAAGCGTAATTTTTATTAACTTCAAAGAAATACCTAATGTAAAATGGAAGAAAGAAGACCACAACCAAGAGAAGAGAAAGCCATCATCCTAGATTTTCTAGAACATGGTTATCCAATGGACAATAGTCCAATGAAGACTGCAGTAGCTCAAGCAATTGGTTTGAATCATTTAACTATTTTAGAATTAATTCCTAAAAAAGGAATTGCTTTACAACCACATGAAGAAGTTTATATTGGAGAAGGTAAAAGAGAAAAAATCCATCATATTAAAGGTAGGATTGAACATGACAAATTAACTAATACTGCTAGAAACGAATTAATTCATGTTATTGAAGAAATTATTGCTAAAAATGAAGAGAGATTTATTCAATTCTTCAATAAAGCCCAACCTTTAAGCACCAGAATGCATCAATTAGAATTATTGCCTGGTTTGGGAAAGAAACATATGTGGGAAATTTTAGAAGCTAGAAGAGAAAAACCTTTCGAAAATTTCACCGATTTAAAGAACAGGGTTAAATTACTTCCAGATCCCACTAGGGTTGTAGTGAAAAGAATTATGTCTGAATTAGAAGGTAAAGAAAAGTATAGAATTTTTGTTAGTTAATGCTCTATCTCAAATTCATCAAATTCTTCTTTATATTTTCTTTCAATTTTTTTACAATCAGTTACTTTAGCTAAGATTGGTCCTTTTTGACATAATTTATACAACCTATCCACTTTTTCATCTTCACCTTCAGCCACCACTTCCACTTTCTT
The DNA here is from genome assembly GCA_964434885.1 of uncultured Methanosarcinales archaeon. GTDB lineage: Archaea > Nanobdellota > Nanobdellia > Woesearchaeales > GW2011-AR9 > CAYSWQ01. The sequence continues at coordinate 3,160 of CAYSWQ010000045.1, forward strand.
ACCAACATTCTTAACATAACCAGTCAATCCTAATTTCTTAGCCATTCTACGAACAAAATACCTAAATCCCACCATTTGTACCCATCCAGAAATAATCAATTTTATTCTTTTTTCCATTTTAATTCCACCTATATTTTTGATTGTATTCTTTTGTTTTCTCGTATTTCTTTTCAACTGGAAAAGCAACTTCTACCTTGGCTGCAGTTCTCGCTCGAGTTTCTTCTTCCCGTGTTGTATGAGTACTTTCATGTACATCAGTATCATACTTTTCTTGTACATCAATTTCCAATATAGTACTCAAATCTATTTTCCCACTACCTAAATAAGTTCGCCCATATAATCCACGACATTGATTTTCTGGCAACCAATTTTCAATATGAGTTAAAGGAATAGTATTTAACACACTTTCTCTTCTTTGCTTCCTAAACTTTTCCAAATAGTCATCTATTTGATTAGAATATGTTGAAGACATTATCTCCATTTAATATCTTTCTTTTTCTCTTTCACCAGTTTTTTCAGTCCAGCTTTTTTAGCTTTCCTCAACAACCCTTGACCAATCTTTCTTAATCTGATTCCATTGATGTCTGTATCATTTTGCAAATAATCATAATATGTTAAAACTCCATCTAATTTTTTTATTTGGTGTTCTATATTTTTTGTTTCTAAATTTTCATGTATCACTTTTGCATCATGGATCATACATCTTAGTTTTTCTACTCTCAAAATTAACTCTTTAACATTGATCTCTTCTAGAAACTCAATTACTGCATCTAAATCATCTTCTGCACTAGCTTCCTTAAACTCACTCTTTTTTACCCATCCCAACTTTTGCCAAATCTTCCAATCATTAACGGCCATACCTTAAGTAATCTTTTTTTGATTATAAATGTTTTCTTTTTAATCTTTAATTACTTCAACAATCCCTTTAATATGTTCTACAGATCTTCTCAAATCACTTTTTTCTGTTTCATTTAAATCTAATTCTACTACTTTCTCTGCTCCTTCTTTTCCCAACATTACTGGAACACCTACAAACAAATCTTTTACGCCATACTCTCCATTTAACAAAACAGAACAAGGCAACACTTTCTTTTGATCTTTAACAATTGCTTCTACCATTTCAGCAATAGATAATCCTGGAGCAAAAAAGGCACTTCCGGTTTTTAATAACTTAACAATTTCTGCCCCCCCTTCTTTTACTCTTTGTACAATCTCTTTAATCCTCTCTCCTGCAATCAGCTCACGAATACCTTGACCATTAACTTTACAATTACTCAGTACTGGAACCATTAGATCCCCATGACTTCCTAACACCATTGCCTCTACTTGATTAACATCTGCTTTTAATTCTTCAGCTAAAAAAGTTCTAAATCTAGCTGTATCTAAAACACCAGCCATTCCAATAACTCTTTCTTTTGGAAATCCACTTAATTTATATGCCAACTGCACCATTGCATCTAATGGATTAGTTACAATTATCAATATACCATTTGGTGAAAACTTCACTACTTCACCCACTACCGAAGTCATAATTTTTTTATTAGTTTCAATTAAATCTTCTCTAGTCATTCCTGGTTTTCTAGCTATTCCTGCTGTAATCACCACAATATCAGAATCTGCACTATCAGAATAATTATTACTTCCTTTAATTTGTACATTAGAACCAGCAATCGGCATCGCTTCCAACAAATCTAGGGCTTTCCCTTGCGGCATCCCTTCTACAACATCTACTAAAACAACTTCCTCAACCATCTTCCGTAAAGCCACGTAAAAAGCAGCCTGACTACCAACATTACCTGCACCCACAATAGTTAATTTTGACATTTATACCACCAACAAAAACAAAAAATCCAAAGTTTATAATTCTTGTGGACGGAATGTTAGTTGCAAAGCCTCAATAGAATATTTTAAATCTAATTTCTTCAATTTTTTAACTGCATGATGAACTTTTTGTTCAGCGTTACCTTTTAATAAATAATGTAGATCAGGCTCTTGTGGATCAGGCTCTTTTCCTGTTAAAGCTCCCATTCCTAAAGCTCCCAATGAAGCTACGGCGCCAGGTATCCATAATCCGGACGCTAATAAGCATCCACTAACCACACTCCAACCTACAGAGTTAATACTACAAAAATTGCTGACCTTATACTTCAAATTTGGTTCTTTTCCTAGAATAACATAAGGCAAATTATCTTCTAAAACTTTCTGTTCTTTTTTTGAAGTCTGTACATAAAAAAAACCAGAACGATTAATCCTTTCTTTACTAAAAATATTTATTAAATCTTGTCCAATCACTAAATTATCTTTACCACCTTCTCCTCTTGAATACATCTCAACTACACTATCTCGAAAATACTCACTATGAACTTCTTGAAGTGAATAACCGAGATCAAATAGTAAACCTTGCAATTCACCAGTTCTTTCCAGATCACAAAGTCTTTGATTGCTTTCCCACCACTCTCTCACATCATCACTTTCCAAATCTTTTAAATAATAATTTATATCACTAACTCTACCTTCTAATAATTCTTCCCTTCCATCTCGAAATGGAGCTAATTCATCTATTTTACGAACCATTCTTTAATCCTAGAAACACCTACTTTTTCAAAGCTTAATTAGTTTTTAAACCTTATGCCTTCCAATTTAATTTCTTACTTCTAAACAAGCCAAATAAATATTCTCAAACACTTGCTCAATATCCTCAACAGACAAACTAGCAAAAGTAATTCTAATCAAATTACCAAAAACAATCACGCCAGTATCATATTTCTCCAACAACTTTTGTCTAACTAATTCAGCATCCACTTGAACTTCCACACACATAAAATAGCCAGAATTAAAAGGTAAAGTAGTAAATACTTCTTTAAACTTTTCATCTTTCAAAACTTCATTTACTTTTTCATAACGTGCTTGCAATTGATTAAACTTTTCTAACTTCTCCACTTCATATTCTGAAGATTCATAAGCAGACAAAACTAAACTTTGAGATAGATTAGAAGTATTAGAAATATTCCCTCTAATTGCTCCCGCAGTTTTATCTTCCAAAATAGAATAACAACCAATTCCTTTTCCACCATAAGTTAAAAAACCAACCCTTAATCCCCAAACATAATCTTCTTTAGTGGATCCATCGACTTTAACTGCTAAAACATTCTCGTGTAAATCTGCTAACTTTCCAAATAAACTTTCTCTCATTACACCACTTTCATAAACTAATCCAAAGTAAGCATCATCCAGAACCACTAATATCTCTTGACCTTGTTCAGCACTTTCTTTAATAATCTCTATCATTCGACTTGCTTCTTCATCAGTTAAAGTATATCCAGTTGGGTTATTAGGAAAATTTAACAAAACAATTTTCTTCCCATCACCAGAATTTAATTTTTCCTTAAAAGCAACCAAATCAAAACCATTGTTGAAAGTATTAAAACCATCTAACTTCCCACCATAACCATGTTCAAAAATCAATTTATAATTGCCCCAAAATTTATCAGTAAGAATAATTTTATCTCCTGGATCAACAAACAAATAACCAACCATACTTAATCCATGGGTTAAAGCTTGAGTAATAACAGGCAAACTAAATGAAGATTTCAAACTAGGGTTTTTCTTCATAATTAATTCTTTCCATTTCTTTCTTAATTCTAATTTCCCATAACTGCCAACATAAGGAAAAATATCTTTATTTTCTAGTTTAATTTTATCAGCAATCGCTTTTAACACAAATGGCTCTTCTTTTTCAATTGCGATTCCTAATGTGGCATTATATTTCTTCCCCTTTGCTTGCGCTGCTTGAGATAAAATTCCTTTCTTTGGAAAAAAGATTTCTTTCCCCTTCTGAGATAATAAATTATACACTGCTTTATTCTCTTCTTTAATTATATTATTTGCTTCTTCTGCTTCTGGATTCATACTCAAAAGAGTTCCTTCATCCTTTTTAAGATTAATTGTTATCAAATATACTAAATATCCTTTCAACTTTCTATTATCCCGAAACTGGGGCACATCCCTAAACTAAGGCACAATTAGATCAT
>CAYSWQ010000046.1:0-6959 GCA_964434885.1 uncultured Methanosarcinales archaeon
AATTTTATCACATTTCTTAACTATTTCTGTGAAAGGATTAGAAATAGTTAAGAAATGTGATAAAATTTATTTGGAAAATTATACTTCTATCTTGGAATGCGATGTTAAAAAGTTGGAGAAATTGTATGGGAAGAAAGTTGTGTTGGCTGATCGGGAAATGGTAGAGAAGGGAGAAGAAGATATTTTAGATGAAGCAGAGAAGAAGGATGTAGCTCTGTTGATTATTGGTGATGTTTTTGGAGCGACAACCCATGTTGGTTTTTTTAAAGGGGCGAAGGATAGAAATATTCCAGTTAAAATTGTAAATAATGCTTCTATTTTGACGGCAGTAGGTGTTAGTGGTTTGGAATTGTATAAGTTTGGTAAAATAACTTCTATTCCTTTCTTTGAAGAATATATGAATTTGGAAACTCCCTATAATGTGTTGAAAGAAAATTTGGGTTTGGGTCTGCATACTTTAATGTTGTTGGATTTAAATCCTTCAGAAGAAAGATTTATGACTGTGAATGATGCTTTGGAAATTTTAGAGAAAATTGAAAGTAAGCAAAAAAAGAAATTGATTACTGATGAGATGGTTTTTGTTGGATGTGCTCGTTTGGGTCGGGAAGATTATTTTTTGAAGAAAGGAACATTGAAAGAGTTGAAAGGATTTGATTTTGGTAAACCCCCTCATTGTTTAATTGTTCCAGGCAAATTACATTTTATGGAAGAAGAAGTTTTAGAGTTAATTTAATTTACTATAATCAATATTTCTGTTTTTGATAGGACTTAGAACTTCATAAAGGCTACAAAGTGTTTTGTTTAAAGTTACCCATTGACCAATCTTTTCTCTTTCTTTGTAAGAGGTGCTGTCTTTGTCTCCAATTAATGTACTAATGGCTACTTTTTCCATCAGTTCTGCTGCTTCTTGATCAGAAATAACTAATGAATAAGGGTTGCTTGTATCTTGAGTAGATAAATAATCTTGAAAATTATTTGCTTTATGGGAGAGATAAGAAAATAAACTTTCATAATCAACACCGGCCGTGTTGTATTCTGATTCTAATTGGCCATAAATTAATTTTAATTCTTCTAACTCATCTTTTACTACTTCTATTGTTTCGTTGAGGTCTTTTGATTTTTTAGTTTTCTTTGTTTTTTTGTTTGGGGTTTTTTTCTTTTGTAATTCTTCTTCAGCTATTTTTTTTGTAAGAGAAGGTTCTTTTTTCTTGAAATTATTTTTTTGGGTTTTGGGTTTTGGTTTTTTGGTTGGTTTCTTTGATTCAGAAATAATATTAATTGAATTGTTGATTTCATTAAAATTATGTTTAGAAAAAGAGCGGTTACTCACTTCTTGAGTTATTTGTTCTAAAATCATTAGATGCCTCTGAAGATTTGATTAGCTACTAGTATATAAAGATTGTTGATGATAAGAAGGTGGTGAATAACTTAACCCACGAGAATTTTTCTAACTAATTTTACTCTTTCTTTAACATAAGAGTCATTAAGATGATGTTTGAGAAAATCCGGGAGCCTATAATGTTTGATTGGGGTTTTAACCCACAATTTTCCTCTTTCTTCATAAGTATTTTTATTCTTTTTTTGAAATGCTTTAACAGCTTCTTCCATCTTTAATGGAGGTCCTTGTTTAATAACAAAAGGATTGATTTGTCTTTTTTTCAAAATAAAATAAAAAATTCCATTGTTTTCCCAATCCCAGCCAGCTTTTTCAATTTCAAAATCAATTAATTTTTTCTTCATGAAATTAAAAACTTTTAATAATTTAGTTCCAACAACATCATGTTTACCAGCCAAGGGAGTTACTTCGAAATAAGCCAAATTATATTGGGTTTCTTTCTCTAGTTTTTGAAATTTTAAAGATTCTTTTTCAAACATTGCTTGATTAGGTTCTTTTAAAAATTCAGTCGCTTTTTCTCTAAATAAAAAGAATTTTTCTAAATCAAATGCCGCAGCTGCATTTCGGTCTTTATCTACCGGATCAACTACAATAATTGCAGATTTTAGTTTGGATTGGTTTAAATTTCTAAAGATATCTTTAGCTTCTTTGTAGTGTTTTTCTACATCAATAGAATCTTTACTTTCCCAACTAGTAGCTGCTTTTAATAAATTTTCAAAAGAACCAAAATGAATAATAAGAATTTCTAAAACCCACCCACTTAAACCATTAATATGGGATTCTGCCCCATAACAACCTTGAGCTCGGGCAAATTGTTTAGCTAATCTAATATCATCTGTGATCTTACTTCCTTTTTTCCTAACCCATTGAGCGTGTAAAGGACTTATATCTGTAATGTTTAAAGCTTGTGTTTTTTTGGTTATTTTTAATATTGGAATTACTTCAAAATTAAAACTTTGATAATTTAATTGAAAATAATCTCTTGATCCGTGAACTCGTTGATATTTAGGAAATGCTTTTTTTAATTTTTCTTCAGTTAAATCAGCTAATTGGTCAGATTTAGCTTTAAATTTCTTATAATCAAACTGAAGGAAGACATCAACATCATGAGAACCACTTAACCAGGTGTCTTTTTCTCCAGAACCACCTAAAACTGCTTTAGCACCAGTAAATTGTTTGTTTAATTTGCTGATAAATTGAGAAGAAACCTTCTGAAATCTCTTTATTTCGACGGGTTTAGGCTTAATTTTCTTGAGTACTTTGTCTAAGATTTCCTGCATTTCTTAACTGGAAAATAGGCACACTTATATTAAACTTACGTTTATTTTGGTATTTTTTGGTTATAAATTGGTTGAATTTCATATTTGAAATAGTTATCCGAGAGATTTCTTAGTTCTTATTTTTTTAATTTAGCAATTAAATATATAAACACTTGAGAAATGCTTATCATTGATGGGTGTAAAAAAACCGTTTCCGAAAACAGTTCCTTTTAAGAAATTAATAGGGCCAAGTTTTATAATTCTAGCACTAGGTTTGGGATCAGGTGAAGTTATTTTATGGCCATATTTGGTAGCAAAGTATGGGTTGGGAATAGCTTGGGGGGCGTTACTAGGAATTACCTTTCAGTATTTTATGAATATGGAGATTGAAAGGTATGCTTTGGTAAAGGGAGAATCAGTTTTTGTTGGTTTACATCGAAAATTTAAAGCAGCAGTACCTTGGTTTATTATTTCAACTTTTATTGGATTTGGAATTCCAGGTATTATTGCCGCTTCAGCAAAAGTAGCTTCTCATTTATTAGGAATAGCAGATCATAAATGGATGGCAATAGGGTTCCTTTGTTTCATTGGATTAATTCTTTCTTTAGGTAAAACAGTATATAAGATGATGGAAATGATTACTAAAACAGTTTTATTAATCGGAACACCATTTATTTTTATTCTGACAATAATTCTAGCTTCCAAATCAGGGTGGGTAGCATTAGCAAAAGGATTAATTGGAATTGGTGAATCATTAGCTACTCAACCATCAGGATATCTTTTTTTCCCAATAGGAATTAGCTTAGCAGCATTTCTAGCAGCTTTTGCCTATGCGGGGGCAGGAGGAAATCTAAACTTAACTCAATCAATTTATGTTAAAGAAAAAGGTTATGGGATGGGAAAATATTCACAGCGAATGGCAGGCTTATTTAGAAAGAAATCAGCTCAATCACTAAAATTAAAAGGGACAGACTGTGATTTTTCGAAGAAAAGTATTTGTCGATTTAATAAATGGTGGAAATTAATTTCTGCTGAGCATTTGATAGTATTTTGGTTTATGGGATTAGTAACTATGGCATTGTTAATGTTGTTATCTTATAGTTCTACTTTTGGTAAAGGGGTTTCTGGAGCAGCAGATATAAGTTTTGTCATTACAGAAAGCACATTTATTTCCAGTGGTTTATCTCCAATATTTGGAACACTTTTCCTAATAGCAGTAGTGATTATGCTTTTCCAAACTCAGTTGGGAGTTTTGGATTCAACTTCAAGAATTATGGCGGAAAATTTTTCTCTGAAAAAAATGGAACTGAAAAAGAAATCCAAAATCAATCTTTCAAAAATTTATTATATTTTTCTTTGGGCACAAATAGCTTTTGGAACAATATTGTTTTTAGCAGATTTTAAACAACCACTAACTTTGATAGTAATTGGAGCAGTAATCAATGCTGTGGCTATGTTTATACATCTTGGTTTGGTAAACTGGATGAATCATAAAGTGCTACCAAAAGAAACACAAGCTCCTTGGTGGAGAAAAGGAATTATTGTTTTGATTTTTCTTTTCTTTGGGGGTTGTAGCATAATTACAATTTTTTCTCAATTCAGCAAATTATTTTAAAGAGATTAAAAGTTTAAATTATATTCAAAATAATCATCCCAAGGGTTTTCTAGTTCCATCATCTGTTTTCTTGTGAGTTTTTCAAAGTATTTTCTAAATGGTCTCATTGAGTTTCCATGGGCAGAAATAGCAACATTGACTTTTTCTTTCTTCATTTTTTTGATGATATCTTTGATAAATGAGTTAACTCGTTTTTCGACATCTTTAATAGATTCTCCGCCCGGGGGAGGAATATCGTAAGAGCGTCTGATGATTTTTAATTCTGCTTCTCCCATCTTTTTGATAAAGTCTTGTTTTTCTTTGCCAGCTAAATGGTCGATTTTGTGCCAGTGTAACAATGTTTTGTATGAATCTAAACCTTCTTTTTTGACAAAAGCAGAATGAGATTTGCCCTGTAATTTTCCATAAGAACGTTCAATCATCCGATCGTCAGTAAGAATGGTTTGGCATTCCGGATGGAATTTTAAAACGTGTTTTAAGGTATTTTTGGAACGAGATAACTTAGTTTGATAAGCCACTTGGAATTTTTTCTTTTTTAATTTGGTGGCAACTTTTTTGGCATCTCTAATCCCTTTCGGTGTTAGTTTAGAATCTTTCCAACCAGTAAAAACATGATTCTTGTTGTAATAAGTTTGCCCATGACGGAACAAATAGATTTTTAGTTTCATTTTCCTCTTTTTGTTGAGAAATTGTTTTAGAATTAATAAAAGTTTGGTTTTATAATTTGTTAATACGAAACCTATTAGTTTCTCGACGTTTGATTTTCCAGTATGGCTCGTTAAGAGGATTTTTCTTTTTCTCTAAATTTGGTAAAACTTTGTTAACAATTGCTCGATATAAATGTAAGTATTCATTAGGTTGGGATTCGTTGAAATAATTAACAAAAGCGGAATAGCAAGCAATAGCTTCATCTAAATGAGTATTATTCAGTTCACATAATTCAGAAGCAGCCTTTCCAGCATTAACAAAAGTAATTGCGGAATGAACAGGATTAAATGATTTGGATTTGGTAGCTCCACTAAAATTATCTTGGTATTCTTGTTGTTTCCAGAATATTTTGTTGGTCAAATCATCTGCCAATTCAGCACGTTTCCGAGCTGCTTCGGCACGATAAGAATACAAATGAGCTTCATGATTACGATTATGATGGTGGGCTAAAGAAATCGCCTCGGAATAATGTTCAAAGGCGTTTTCTAGGATTTGGGTGGCTTTTTCAACTGAGGAAATTGCCGCTAAGTCTAATTCTGCCTGAGCTTGATAACCTAGTTGAGTAGCGGAAAACTTAGGATCATTTTCTTTCACTTCTTGAGCACATAATCCACGACATTGGATAGTCGTTTGTAGTAAAAGTGTTTTAGTTTCTAAATCTTCTGTTAAAATGGCTAAATTTTGTGTAGCCTGAGCCTTAAATGCATTGATATATAAATTAGTATTAACATCCAGGTCAAGACAATTTTGTTCAGCTTGTTCATAATCTTGAAATGCTTGAAGTAATAATTTTTGTTTAGTAGCGGTTTCTGGGATTTGTTGTGACAATTGAATTTCTAATTCTCCTTTGATAATGTATTGAGAAACTTGATGACGAGGATCAAATCTGGCAGCCCAATTGATACCTTGTTGACAATCTTCAATACCATTTTCTAACCAATAAATTTTAGTACTAGTTTCTTTGGCTAGATTAGCTAACTCTTTGGCAAATCTTGCTTTGTCAGTGTATAAATGGGCCTTTAAATTTTGGATAGCCTTAACACAAGATTGTTTAAGATAACTGGGAGAATTGGTTTCCTGGATACTTAAATCGGCATAATTATAGAAAAATTCTAAATCTTGAGAAGAAAAATTTGATTGATTCCAGCCAAAACTGCGTAAATCTAATCCATTGTCAACAGAATCAAAAATAATTCTTCCGGCTTTAACAAAAAACTTAGAATACAAAACTTCATTTGAGATATCTGAGCCACTATAAAAACTATCTAAATTATCTAAAACATATTTGACTAATTTTGGATTAATTCTTGTTTCACTGGCTTGAACTAATCTTTCTAATCTTTCTAAAGTCATAATTTGTGAGAATGGGTTGTTTTTATAAATATTTCCCTTGGAGTAGTAAATGAACTAATTTGTTATGGTTCAGTAAATCTAAATCTTTAAATATTTCAATGATTTAGTATTGATATGGAAAATGCAAACCTAAATTCTGAAAACTTTGAAATAAATTTTAAGGGATTGGAGCAAACCAAGTTGAAGGATCGACAGAAAAGACACTTGAAGGAAATCGCTGCCCATGAGGCAGGTAAACTACAATATTGGATTGATGACCAGTTTAGTATAACATTAAGGATTAAAGAATATGATCCAGATAGTAAGAAACAAAGATATTCTATTGGGATGCGAGTTGAATATCCTGGAAAAATACTTGATTCTGAAAGAAGTCAAAGAGATACTTGGGACATAAAAGTAGCTTTGAGAAAAGCATTTGATAGTGTTAAGAATAACTTAGAAAAAGATGTGAAAAAATAAATTAAATTTCTTCTTCTTTTTTCTTTCTAAATTTTTCAGCGTTTTCTTGGTTGACAAAACGATATCTTTGACCATCAATTTCAATTTCAACAACTGAATCTTCACCCATTAAAGGTTCGCCAGTTAAAGCATCTTTAGCTAATTGTCCACCACCAGAAGCGCCTTCCAT
>CAYSWQ010000047.1:0-6947 GCA_964434885.1 uncultured Methanosarcinales archaeon
TTGAATTATTCATACAAATTCTCCTTTATAAATTCGAAATAATAATGTTTTTTTTATATCAACTCAAGCTACAATTGTACAGTGCTTTGGAAGCGTTCGTTTCCCGTCAGAGTGAATTGTTCAACGAAAGATCAACAAATTCGACACTTTTAATTTTTCATTTTTATATCCTCCAAACTTTATGTTTTTTAAAAGTTTGGAGTTCTTAGAAAAAGAAGTTAATTGAACAGAACTCAGAAAAAACTTTTAGATGAAAGCCGACCCTGTTTTTAGGGAAAAAGTTTTTCTAAAGAGTTCTGTGGATCTTCTTTTTCTGTCAAAATATCAGTAAAATTTTATCCAAATTCTTTATTAAATTTTCTGTGATTTATTGAATGTTCTTAAACAAAAAATCAACGTGTTCCTAGTAAAAATAATTGAGAGAGAAATTATTCATCCTTACGATGAGTTGGCCAAGAATGGCCAGTGTAGAATAATTCTGTTTCTTCATAAGGTAAGTGTCTCTTTAACTTAAACCAATTTTTGATCCAGTTTTCCATTTCTCTGGATTCACGATAAAGTTCTCTTTTGTGATCATCATAAATATCTTTTCTAAAAATTCTTTCACGGAATAAACGATCAAAAAAATTTAATATTTTGTTCTTTTGAAACATTCTTTGATAATCCAATTCTAAATAAACAGCCACAGATAATTCACACTCACCTTTGTTTACTTTAAATTTTTTACCTTGTTTTACAATCTCTGCTTTTCCAATACCCACATTATGCCAATCAAAATCTATCCAAAAACGATAATAATTACTTCCATGAGGAACTCTTTGTGGTCGCCAACGAATCCATTGTTCTTTAAACCCAGCAGTATCCACTTTTTCAAGATATAATATCTCATAATGATCTGTCTTGTCTTCTATATCAGTATATTCTTTTTCTTTTAACCAATCATGTAAATCAGAATAGAACTTTCTTAAATCGAAGAAATCTTTATACTTAACTCTGAACTTAGCTATTTCCACCTTAAGTTCACTTGGAATATCTACTGCAGGCATACCTAGATAAAAGAAAAGAGGTTTATAAATTTTTAGTCTTTTTTAATAATTTAATTGGTAGGCTGATAATTATCCACAATGTAGTTTTCAAAAAATGAAAAAAAGACAAAGGAGTTGTTTTTATATTTATTTTATTTTTTTTAATTGCTTCAAAGACTAATCTTATATTTTTTTGTGTGTTGATTAAAGAATAAGTCCTTCCTAAATCATCAATTTTATGAACATCTGCATTTCCGACAATTGGTTTTTGATATTTTTTTGCTAACTTCATCATTTTTTTATTGGGGTTGAAAAACTTAGTATAAAAAAAAGAATATTCCCAAGCATCAAATAAATTAAAGTGTTTGATTATTATATTTTTCAAACAAGTGTTCCCATAAAAAAAAGGGTGAGCAGCGATTACTAAAAAAGGCGAATTTTCTTTTTTCTTTTTTATTCGCCATTGTCTTAATTTTTCAAATGAATCTATTTGTTGAGATTCTTCTTCAGTAATATTATAAATTAAAACATGTTTTCCACCAATAGTTCTTTCTACTGCAGAAATCAAAAGAATATTTTTGGTTTGGGCGTATTTATTTATTTCTTCATTAAAAATTACTTTGTTGTGACAAGTAATTGCTAAAACTTCAAAACTTTGTTTTGCAGCAGCATCAATAAGTTCTCGAGCTGAGTAGTTAACAAATCCATGGTCTTGTGGGTCTTCATGGATGTGAATGTGAAGTTGTGATTTGAGCATCTAAGTTTTCTTTTATTCATGCTTTATATATTTTAGGGAATATATTATCAATTTAAAAAGAAGAGTTAAGTTTTATATATCAGTTCTTTTTTAAACCAAAACATGTTGGTCGGAGTTGTAGGGAAACCAAATTGTGGAAAAAGTACTTTTTTTAAAGCAGCTACTTTAGCAGAGGTAGAAATAGCTAATTATCCTTTCGCAACTATCAAACCTAACGAAGGGGTAGCTTTTGTAAAAGTTGAGTGTGTAGATAAAGAATTTAATAAACAATGTAATCCACGAAATGGTTTTTGTTTGAAAGGAAATCGTTTTGTCCCAATAGAATTGATTGATGTTGCTGGTTTAGTTCCAGGAGCGCACGAAGGAAAAGGAATGGGGAATCAGTTTTTAGATGATCTAAGACAAGCAGATGTTTTAATTCATGTCATTGATGTTTCTGGAAGCACCAATGAGAAAGGAGAATCAGTTGGTGTTGGAAGTTATGATCCAGCAGAAGATATTAAATTTCTGGAAACAGAATTAGATATGTGGTATTTGGGAATCTTGAAAAAAGGTTGGGAAAAATTTGCCCGAACTGTGATGCAAGAAAAGAAAGAAATTCATGTATCTTTGGGAAAGCAATTATCTGGTCTAAAAGTAACAGAAGAAATGGTGGAAGATGTGATTAAAGAATTGGAGTTAGATAAAGAAAAACCGAATTCTTGGAGTGAAGAAGAATTGAGAAAACTAGCTACTTCCTTGAGGAAATTAACTAAACCAATGGTTATTGCATGTAATAAAATTGATGTTCCAGGAGCTTTAGAAAATTTTTCTCGATTAAAAAAACAATTTGGTGACCATATGTTAATTGGATGTTCAGCAGAAAGTGAATTGGCATTAAGAGAAGCAGCAAAAGGAGCGTTAATTGAATATATTCCGGGAGAAAGTGATTATTTGATTACAGAACAAGGGAATTCAGTTTTAAACGACAAACAAAAACAAGCATTGAATTTTATTAAAGAAAATATTTTAGATAAAGTTGAAAGTACGGGAGTGCAACAAGTTTTAGATAAAGCCGTTTTTGAATTGTTAAAATATATTGCAATCTTTCCAGGAGGAGTTAATAAGTTAGAAGATCAAGATGGCAATACTCTTCCTGATTGTTTCTTGATGCCTCAAAAAACAACAGCGTTAGATTTTGCTTTCAAATTACATACTGATTTTGGAAAAAAATTTATTAGAGCTGTTGATGTTAAAACTAAAATGACTGTTGGTAAAGAGCACTTGCTCAAACATAGAGACGTGGTAGAGATTGTGAGTGGAAGGTAAAAATGCTTACTCTTATCATCTTAGCTTAGTCTCCTGTTATTTTTCCATTTCCTCAATTATTTTATCTAGTTTGTAAGGGCTAACTAATTGTACTCTTCCAGGTAGTGTGGTGTGATACAACTCACCAGATTGCCTAGTATAATTCCACATGCTTCCAAAAATTAGTTCTCTAATTGAATCCTGGGCACCATTGGGAAACATACCTCCTAGAATTACTTTTTTATAATCTCCAACTGTTGGTCTTTCTCCATATCTCTCCAGATATGGGACTTGATAAAAAACTCGACATTCTGCCCGATTTCTGTGAGAAGGATTACTTATGGCTCCGACCCATGGATCACCCATATGTTCAATTTCAGGTAACCTAATTTGATGATAAAAAAAGACTCGGTCCAAGGGTATTTTTTCTCTTACAGAACTCAAGGCAAATTTTAGAAAATCATATACTGTTTTTCCTGGTTCTGGTTTGATTATTTCTCTTAATAACTTTCTCATTTTTATCTCCCCTCTCTTTTAAGCCCGAGAGTGTTGGCTTTTTTTAACAAATAAAAGACATATTTGTTATAATTAAGTAGTAACTTAAATCTTATATAAATTTTAGCCCCCCCTAAAGGGACTATTTTAGAAAGTTTTTTATACAAAGAAAAATTAACAAATTTAATGCAACTAAATCGACTAAAAGAGATTGGATTAACTGATGGAGAAATAAGAGTTTATCGGGCTTTGCTATCTTTAGGAGAATCTACCAAAACTCAATTATCCAAACATTCTAAGGTATCACAATCAAAAATTTATGAAGTAGCCACCAAATTAGCTGATAAAGGAATAATTTCGATTGTCAAAAAAGATGGTTTGATGCATTTCAAGGCAGCCACCCCACAAAGGTTGTTAGATTTTCTAGATAAGAAAGAGCAGAAAGTAAAACAAGAAAAAGAGATAATCACCGAAGTTCTGCCTTCTTTACTACAACAATACGAAGAAAGTGAAACAGAACCAGAAGTAGAAGTTTTCTTTGGTTGGAAAGGAATGAAAACAGTTTACAAGGATATTGCTAACTCGTTGGGAAAAGGAGATATAAACTATACTTTTGGAGCAAGTTTGGGAAAAAATGATAAACAAGCAGACATTCATTTCAATTGGTATTATCAACAAGTGGAAAAGAAATGTTACAAAACAAAAATAATTTTTAATGAAGAATTAAAAAAACATTCGCGAGTTAAATACTATAAAAAAAGTAAATTACATGAAATTAAATTTTTACATCAAAATACAAATGCAGAAATTAATTTTTACAAAAATGTAGTACTTTTTATTTTGTTATTGAAACAACCATTAGTTATTCGAATCACTAGTCAAGAAGCAGCTGACTCACAAAAGAAATTTTTTAAAACCTTGTGGAAACAAGCGAAACATTGAAATTTCTTTTATTCTATAGAAACTATTAAATACTCCCATTAATCCTGATAAAAAGATGTTAAAATTCCTAAAAAATCTTCTAAAAAAAGAAGAAATAATTGAAAAAGAAGAAGTTAAAGAAGTAGAATTAGAAGATTGGTTGAAGAATAAAATATCTCGACTAGATTTTCAAGAAGAAATTAATGCATTTTATCAAATAGTAGAAGAAAAAAAGGAATTGTTGGGGGAGAAAATTGAAATTTTAGAAAATTCTGAATTTGATGAAAAACAAAATGTAGAAGAGAAGATAAAAAATATTGTATTGGGCCATAAAGATAATTATGTAAATGCCACTAAACAGTTTTTGGAAAATATCAGTTTTCCTGAAGAAAGGAATATTTCAGGAGCAATAGAATTTAGTGTTGATCTAAATAAAGCTTTAGATTTCTTGTCCCAAAGAACAGCAAAAAGTTATCAAGCTGCACAACATCTCTTTTTTAATCCAGTAGAAGATGTATTTAATACACTAAGAAGTTTGAATTCCAATGTTTTGGAGTTTAATAATAAATTAGAAAAGAAAGGTGTTTTTAAAATTGAAAAATTAAAGGAAAAAATTAATTTATTGAATGAACTTCAGGGAAAAAGAAAAAAATTGCAAAAAGAGATTGGGTGGAAAGAAGAGAAATTAGCTCGTTGTCTCGAAGGTAAAACAAAACATAAGAAAGAGATTAGCAAATTAAAACAAAGTGAAGATTATGAAGAATTTAAAATTTTGCAAGAAAAGGAAGAAAACATTAAAGACAAAATAAAAGACAACAAAGATGAAATTTATGTTTTCTTTTCAAATTTAGAAAGAGTGTTGAGAAAATATGAAAGAATATGTATTGAACCAAAAAAAATTAAGGAGTATTTGGATAATTCGATAAAAGCATTACTTGGTGATGTTGATTTGAAAATATTAAATATATTAGAAAGTCTGGAAAAAAGTTTGGTGGAAATTGAAACGGATGAAAAAAAGAGAACTCAAATAAGGGATTGTCTGTCTAAAGCAAACAGAGGCTTCTTGAAAGAATTGCAAAATAAAAATGAAGAACTACAAACTGAAAAGGCTAATTTAAATTCTAAATTAAGAAGATACAATATAGAACAGAAAATTGAAGAGGCAGAATATAAATTAGATCATTTTGGAGAACAAATAACCAAGGTAAGAAGAGAGATTGATGAATGGAAGGTTAAATTAAATTCATTAGATGGATTAAAATTGAAAGCGGATTTGTTTGATTTAATCAAAAAGGTATTCAAGATTGAAATTAAATTATCTTGAATTTTCTATCCCTATTTTTTTATTAGAAAGATTTATAAATGAGTGATTACCCCAGAATAAAGCACATGTGTATTCAATTAATCTTGAGTACGAAAAAGGTGATCCTAAACGACAATTCTACAAGTTGTGATCGTCAAATAAGCAAATTTTAATTCCCGTTGATCCTGCGGGAGATTGCTGCTATTGGAGTTCGACTAAGCCATGCAAGTCAGAGGGTTCTTCGGAACACAGGCTGAATGCTCAGTAACACGTCAATAATCTGCCCTTAGGTCTGGCATAACCTCGGGAAACTGGGGCTAAAACCGGATAGGCAAAAGATACTGGAATGTTCTTTTGTTTAAAAGCAATGCCTAAGGATGAGTTGGCGGCTGATTAGGCTGTTGGTAGTGTAAAGGACTACCAAACCTTTGATCAGTAGGGGCCTTGAGAGAGGTAGCCCCGAGAAGGGTACTGAGACACTGACCCTAGCCCTACGGGGTGCAGCAGGCGCGAAACTTTTACAATGTACGTAAGTGCGATAAAGGAACTCCAAGTGCTCATGCATTGCATGGGCTTTTGCCAAATGTAAATAATTTGGCGAATAAGTGGTGGGTAAGACTGGTGCCAGCCGCCGCGGTAATACCAGCGCCACGAGTGGGAATCATGTTTATTGGGCCTAAAGCGTTCGTAGCTGGTTTAGTAAGTTTTGAGTGAAATCGTTGCGCTTAACAAAACGACGTGCTTAAAATACTACTAGACTTGAGACCGGGAGGGGTTAAGAGTATTCCGGAGGGAGCGGTAAAATGTTATAATCTTCGGAAGACTGCCTGTGGCGAAGGCGCTTAACCAGAACGGGTCTGACAGTGAGGAACGAAAGCCAGGGGAGCAAAGCGGATTAGATACGAGAGATTTTCGGAAAATCTCTGGAGTTAACTCGTAGTTGCTGTAAAACTACAATACGAGTCGACAAAAGAAGGTAATGGAAATCTACTCGCTAACTACCCGCGTAGTCCTGGCTGTAAACGCTGCGAGCTAGATGTTGCATGTTCTACTTGAATATGCAGTATCGAAACGAAGGTGTTAAGCTCGCCGCCTGGGAAGTATGGTCGCAAGACTGAAACTTAAAGGAATTGGCGGGGGAGCACCACAAGGGGTGCGG
>CAYSWQ010000048.1:0-6851 GCA_964434885.1 uncultured Methanosarcinales archaeon
ACAAAGAAATAAAGAGATTGAACAAATGAATACTATTGCTGCAAGATATGAAAAAGAGAAGGCGAATAAGTATTATGAAGGGAAGTTGGGTACTGATTTAAAAAGTGGAACTACTAAAGACGTTTTGACTTTGTTAGGGGCACCACTAGGTACATTCCAAAAATTAGGTAAATATCAAGGGTTGTCTAATCTAATTGCACCAGATATGACTAATGAATGGATGGATTGGAGTGAACAAGCAGTTGGTGCGGCAATGGATGCAGTGGGTTATTTAAGTAAGGAATGGTGTGATTATGCTGATTTACAAACTCATGAAAATGCAAATGGGGAGAATTATGTATTTGTAGAAGACCAATCGGGAAATAAACAATTTGTAGGAAGAATTCAAGCTGAGGTTAGTGATTCTAAAACATTTTTGATGTGTCACCCAGTCAATAAAACTTGTCCAAATAATTACTATTGTAAAAATACTCTTTGTTATAAAGATGAATTTGCAACTACTCCTGAAAAAGGATATTTACATAAGATTGAATGGGGAGTAACTGCACCACAAGATTCTAAAGCAACTCCTTTTGTAGATGAGAATAATAAAGCAGTTAAGTTTAATGTGATGTTGTCTTACAAAGGAATAGAAACTCCACTATATTTACGTTCTAATTATAATAAGTATGAAGTAATTCAGCTTACTAATGGAGAATCTGATAAAGGAATTGTTTTGATGTATTTAGGAGATATAGCTGATAAAGCATGTGTTAAATTTAGCGATACTGCTTATCCAACTGATAGATATGGAAAAGGAAGAGTGAATGAAATATGTGCCAATATTGTAGGAATTGCTAAAACAGGGGTAGATTTCACAGATACAGATGCTGGAAGTACACCTTCTTTTACAGTGCAAGGTGGTAAAGTTAGCCAGAATAGTAATCTTTGGTAGGTTTATATTATTTCTTCTGGAAAAGTTTCTGAAAGTGATTTATAGTAATTATTTATTTTTTCCCAATTTTGAGTTAGTTTTAAGTTGATTAGGTTTTTTAATAAGTCAAGATCATTAAATAATAAAGTATTGTTTTGGAAAGGGATTTCTAGAAATTCAGAACCTCTTATTTCTACAATTATTTTGTTGCTAATACTTAACAAGCAGCTTTTTTTATATGTTTTTTTAGATAGGTTAAGTAATTCTTCAGCTGATTTTAAATCTTGACAACAGACATGAAGAATGAATGGTTCTAATCTTAACCAAACTAATCCTTCCGTGTTAATTTCTAGAAAATCTTCTTTAATGTAATCATGACTTACTTTTAACCATTCTATTTCATTTTTCTTGTGATTTTGTAGAGAAATGCCTGTTGTTCTCTTTTCACGGCTTTTCCATAGTAAAACTCTTCCAGAACAAGAAGAAGTGGTGAAATAATCTGATTGCGAGTTTATTTTACTTAATAGGGGAATTATTGCTTCATCAATTGAACCTTTTTTTGATTTATCTAGTTTTTGTAAAAAAATTTTCTTTTGATTTTGGAAAGACATAGATATTTATTATTAATTTATTTTAAAAAGATTATTGATTAAAACGAAACATTTATCAAAGCTTAAGAAAATGTTTTGTTTATGAAAATTTTAATCGGAAAAAAGAAAAAGTATTTTGTTAAAGATACTTCTGCTGATTTTCATACTTCTGAAGGAGTGATTGATAAAAAAGATTTGAAAAAAACAGGATTAGTAAAGACTAATCGGAAAAAAGAATTTTTATTAGTAGAACCTAATTTTGTTGATTTGTGGGAGAATATCAAAAGAGGACCACAAGTAGTTTTGCAAAAAGATATTGGGATGATTATAACTAAAACAGGAGTTAATAAGAATTCAAAAGTAGTTGATGCTGGTGGTGGTTCTGGAAGTATGTGTTGTTATTTAGCTCATTTGTGTAAAGATGTAACAACTTATGAAATTCAAAAAGACTTAATTCCAGTTTTGAAGTATAATAAAAAATTATTTGATTTAGATAATTTGAAAATTAAAAATAAAAGTATTTATGAAGGAATTGTTGAGAAGAATTTAGACTTGATTACTTTAGATTTAGCACAGCCATGGCAAGTAATTGAATCGGCAGAAAAGGCTTTAAAAGTTGGTGGGTTTTTAGTAGTGTATTTACCTAACATTATTCAAGTTAAATTGTTTGTGGATGCAGTGAAAGATTCTTCGATTAAATTATTGGAAGTAGAAGAATTGATGGAAAGAAAGTGGAAAGTGGAAGATAAAATTTTACGTCCAGAATATGAAATGTTAGGACATACTGGTTTTTTATGTTTTTGTCGAAAGTTCTAACCAAAGGATGATAAGAAAATTATTTAAAGCATCTTTTAACATTTATTTTTATGCGTATCAGTGGGCAAAGTAGACAATTAGATTTAGAACACACAATTTCTCGATTTGAAAGATACTTTGCTGACTCTGGGCCAGAACAGAAAAAATTATTTGAATTTTTTAAAGGAGCTGTTGCTCTTGAAGAGGCCTATATTGACGGAGAGTGTTACACTGATAATCCTTCTAAAGATTTTATTGCTGGTAGATGGAATGGTCACGATCCAGAAAAAATTTCGGTAAGGTTGGGATTAGAAAATAATGAAGTTTTTTTACAATTAGTCTCCAGGGTTAATTCAGTAATACAGGTATTTAATTATCAATCTCATTTAAAATTGGATTCTTCTTCAGTACAAGGAGAATTCCAGTCGACAGTAAGAGAATATTTAAAATGACAATTAAAATAAAGAAAGTTGATTCAGAAGCTAAATTACCCAATTATGCTCATCCAGGAGACGCAGGGATGGATTTTTTTTCTAATGAAGAAGTTTTTTTGAAACCTGGTGAGAGGAGGTTGATAAGTACAGGTATTTCAATGGCGATTCCAGAAGGTTATGTTGGTTTAATGTGGGACAAATCAGGTATTGCTAGTAAGTTTGGAATTAAGTCAATGGCAGGGGTGATTGATGCTGGTTATCGGGGAGAAGTTAAGATACTTTTACACAATTTATCTAAATATGATTTTCAGATTGAAAAAGGAATGAAGATAGCTCAAATGTTAATCCAACCAGTAGAACAAAAACAGTTAATTGAAGTTGATAGTTTGGAAGAGACCGAAAGGAATGAAGGTGGTTTTGGAAGTACTGGGTTAGTTTAGAAATTCTAAAACTTATTTATTAAAAAAAAGAATAAAGAAAAAATAAAAAACTAGAAATTAACTAAAACTTCTGCGTCTTTTCCAAAGTGATCTTTGATGCTATCAAAGACTGCTTCTTTGATGAACACTTTTCCTGGGAATTTAGCTTTAGCTAGGGCTTTTTCAAATTCTTCTAAAGAGCAAATTTCAGAAGGACCTAAACTACCATCTGGGTTGATAGGTGCTTTTTCAATTTCTCTATCTTTAGCATCTAAATCACGGACAATAAAAGCAATATCATCTAACAAGATTATTTCACCATATTTGTCTCCGTGTTTGATTTTGATTTTTGCTCTTTCTAAAGCTCGACCACGTTTTCTTTGCATGAATTCAACTAAAAACTTGATCAATGGACTACTTCCTTTTCTAGCTTTTTCAATTTCAGCCTTAGTTAGTTTTCCTTTATCATAATCAAGTTTAGCTTGAACGATTTCATTTAAATCTCTTAGATAACGAGCTGGAACTTTACCAGTGGAGATTAGTTCATTTTCAAAGATTTCAATAATATCTGAATCTTTGGCTTTTTCTACTCCTTCTAATCTCAGGACATCTCTGATAATGGTAACAATCTCGTCATAAAGTTTAACGACACTGGTTTCTTCATGAGTTTTTTCTATTTGTTTGAATAATCTTTGGATTCTTTTCAGATATTTTTCAGCATTTTTCAATAACTCATCTAATTCTTTACCAGTTAGTGCTTTTTTTGTTCCGTGTTCAATTTCTTTTCTAATCTGAACATTTTTCTCTAAGATTTTTACATATTCAGGTTCCAAGATTTTTTCTTTATCCACGAAAATTCTTTTCATAACTTCCGGAGTTTCACTTGGAGTGGGTGGAGGAATACCATACAACATTAAAGCAGCTTGACTTGGAGTGAGGATGGAGTAATAAGTGTCTTCCATTCCCATATCTTTAATCTTGGTTTTAATTCGAGTAAGCATTTGATCTCCAGTACTCATGAACATATCAATAGCTTCTCGACTAGGTTTGATTTTACCCATCTTTAACATTAATTTCCAAGGCATAAACATTCCTCGATCATAGAAAGGAACTCCATCTCTAAGTAAGGTAAAGATGATTGGGTTAGCTTCTTTTAATGAATCCCAGAAATCAGTTAAGATATAAACTTGGATATTCAGTTTATTTTTGATTCCGGTCATTTCTCCAGCTTCGATTCCCATACCAATAATGATGGCTCTAAGTTTATCTTTTAATTCAGCTCGAGTCATTTTCTTGACATCAGTATCATCGATAACAATCCAAACATCAATATCTGATTTAGAGGTAGCTCGACCTTGGGTTAGAGAACCAGCTAAAGCATAAGTGGTGATGTATTTTTCAAACTTTTTCAGAACCATGGTTTTGTGGATTTCTGCGATTTTAATTGCAGACAACATTCCAGTATCATGTACGGGGGCACCCATAGCAATTAATTTTAGTAAATCATATTTTCCATCATAACAATTTTGCCATAATTCCGTTAATAATAGACTTTGAGGAACTAATTTAGAATCTACTTCCTTACCCATTTGAGCAATAATTGTAGAAAATTTTTCTTTTAGTTCTTCTTTAGACATTTTTTGGCTTGTGGTGTCATCAACTAGAACCAAAGCATTGATTTGATCAGGAGAAGATTTAGTTTGTTTTTCTCCTTCTTTGGGTGGTTTTTCTGGAGGCAATAAAGAAATACCGACGATATAATCTCCAAATTTATCAACAACTTTTTTAGTAAATTTATCTAATTTGGTTTTGATTGCTTTAAGTTTCTTTTCCATTTCTGGAGTTAATTTTGGTTGTCCAGGAGCTGGAGGTAATTGTTTTGTTTTTTTAGCATTAGTTTTCTTAGTTTGTTTTTTAGCCATTTTTATCCTCGTTATTTTTTATTTATTAACTTAATTAGTCCTCAATAAAGTACCACCCACTTGAGACTTTTAAATTATATACTAGAAAATATATTTGAGGTCTTTTTAAGTCTTTCGTTTTTGGTGAGACATTTTGGTCATGTTTTTTAAGTATTGATGATCGGGTTAAAGAAAGGAAATATTTAAATAGATAGATTTATTGCTTTTACATTATGGCAGATAAGAAAAAAAATCCAGACCCTTGGCATAAGAGTAATATTGATGGTACTTTTAAACATCGTAAAGCACATCAAAGAGATTTAATTAATGTTGTTAAAGCAATGGATTCTCAGTTAAAAAAAGAAGTTACTGAAGTTCTTAAGAAGCATACAGAAAAAGGCTTACCTAATTGGTCATTATTAGATTCTGAACATAAAGATTATAACAAAGACGTTGCCGATGAAGTAAGGAAAAAAATTGATGATGTATATTCATTAGATAGTAAATTACATCCATTAAAAGATGTTATTGAAAAAGCCAACTTAAAAAATAATTATTTCAATGACAAATTAATTCAAGGAATGTATTTTGGTCATGCAGAAGCATTAAAACAATCTATTGGTTCTAAAGATTATATGCAAAATTTAGAAGGAATTCAAGAAAAAAACCTGGAGAATGTGGCTAAAGCAACTTCTCAACATATGTTGGCAGGTTTGGATAATGAAAAACATGGCAAAGGAGTTGTTGAGTATATTCAAGATAAATATAAATTTGATAAAGATAAAGTTAGTTCTGATCGAATGGAAAATGATGCAGCAGATTTGTTAATTAACCATATTAATAAGCGGTTAAGTAAAGATTCAATCCACAGAGAATATAAAACCCACCCAAAAAAGAAATAATTGTCACTTTGTAGTAGTATTTAGCGAAAGATTTATATAGTAGTTCTACCTTTAGATATTAAAATGGTACAAAATAGTGTTGAAACAAAAGTTGAGGATTTAAGAAATTATATTAATGCAGTTAAAGTAGTAGAAGCTGATTTATTGACTAAGATTCATTCTTTAGTTGATGGAGCAACCCCTACTGTTCCTGGACAATTACCAGATTATTCAAGAATAGAAGATCCAGCTTCAAGTGCTTTAAGAACTAGTATCGTTTCTGCGATTGACGACGCATATTCACCTACTAATCCATTACACCCAATGCACCATGTAATTGATGCTACCGCAATGGGGCATAATTTTTACAATGAGGCTTTGTTGAAAAATTTGCTTTTCCCACATGGAGATCAGTTAAAAACAGAAGTGGGCAAACCAGATTTAGTGGATAAATTACAAGGAGCAGCGTCAAAATCTCAAGAACAGCTACATCAAAGATTAGCTGCCTCAGCAGGAAGTGATGTTGTTGCAAACCATAATTTGGCTGATTTGCAAACATATCTGAAAGCACATTATGCAGGAATTGATCCTGAAATTAATGCAGTTACAGATAAAACTGATTTTAATTCAGCTTATGCAATGGATATCTTAAGACAGAGAAACTTCCAAATAACTCCAGATAGTATTAAGCAAGCTATTAAGGGGAATTAATTTTTTTCTTTTTGATTTTTTTGTCCCACTTTTTTACATTAGTTATTTAATTGATTAAAACATCTAGTTCTTTATGCAAACTGAAATGTCTCATTATCAACAAAGTAATTTGAATGATCTAATTAGTGGCATGAATTATAATACTTTGGCGATGGTTGATAAGAAAGGCAATACTTATACTCAAAAAAGTTCTTCTGATGAAATTAA
>CAYSWQ010000049.1:0-6805 GCA_964434885.1 uncultured Methanosarcinales archaeon
GGGAAAGATATGAAATGAGAATTCATAAACGTTTGATTGATTTATCTGCTGACGAAAGAACATTACGTTTAGTTATGAGAGTACCAATTCCAGAAGGTCTTAATATTGAGATCGAAATGGTTGATGTTTAAGTATATTTCTTTACTACTTTAATTATATCTTCAAATTTATTTAGATAACAATCTGGTTTAGATTTGTATTTTTTAAATCGAGATGAACCAGTAAGTTTTTTTATACTATTGTCTGGTGCACCATATTTTGCTAAACAACTAACTAAACCAACTTTTTTTGCACCTAGAACATCTCCTTTAATCCAATCTCCAACCATTATACATTCTTCTGGTTTTAGTTTTAATTGTTTTAAAGCATGTTCAAATGGTCTTCTAGAGGGTTTGTATTTATGGGTATCATCATGTGTAACAATAACATCAAAAAAGTCTACAATACGCATTCCATAAAGTCTTTCATAAGCTCTAAGTTTTGGAGCATCACTAACAACACCTAATTTCAAACCTTGATGGCGTAGTTGAATTAAGGTTTTAATTACACCAGGATAGGTGTGCATGAAACCTCCTAAAACTCTTTTATGGGTAACTATGGCGGCTGCAATAATTTTGTGATTAATCTTACCATAAAGTTTTTTAGAAAATTGTTGATAGAGATCATGTGAATCCATTCCAATATCACTGAAAAGATCATGAATTATTTTGTAAGCTTTAGTTTTGCTGATATTTAATCCAGCATCAATCATGGCATCTACTGCTTCATTGATTGAAATTCTTTTCATCCGATAGAAATCGATTAAAGTATTGTCAATATCAAAAATAACTGCTTTTATCATTATACGCCTCTTTTATATGGGTAAGATAAAGTTATTAATAAATTTTTGGATTATTGGTTAATCCAAACTTTTACTTCTTGAATAATTTCACTGGATCTTTCTGGGTCGTAGATTTCAAAATCCATGAAAACTTTACATTCTAAACCAACTTTTTCATACTCTTCTACTTGTCTTTCGGGAATCCACTTGTAATCTGGAAACTCGTTTTTTTCACAGAATTCTTGACCGTGATGATAAGAACCCCAAAGTTCAATAACTTTTGGTTGGGATTTTACTTTGAAATCTGGTAGGACGTTTCTGCCATCTTTTAATGTTCGATACCATGAATTACCATTAATGCCAGGATAATATATTAATCCTGGTTCGGCTTCATGACGATCTGGAGCATATAGTCCTGCTTCTGTTAATTGAAAGACGAATAAGTCTTCTAAACAATTTGGTCGTTTTTCTAGAGAAGTTATGACTCTGTGAACGTATTCGGGATCTTTCCATCTTTCTCGAGAGAGTTGACGTTGTTTTTCAATATATTCTGGACTTTGCATTATTTGAGCCATTCTTTCTCTAAATTCAGAATCTTGCCATTGTTCTTTGGTCCTTTGAGATAACATTGCCTTCCACTCATGACTTTGGTATAATTCAGACATTATTTTCCTATATTTGGGATCTTGCCATCGCTCTTTGGCTAGTTGAGACATAATTTCGCTCCATTCAGGACCTTGCATTATTTGATCTATTTTTTCTCTAAACTCAGGATCTTGCCATTGTTCTTTGGCTTGTTCAGACATCATCTTTCGAAATTCTGCACTTTGATATATGCTAGTCATTTTATCTCTAAACTCTGGATTGTTCCATAGTTCTTGAGACATTTGAGCCATTTCTTTTTGATATTCGGGATCCTGCCATCTCAGAAGCATATATTCTGACCTTTTTTTTCTATAATTAGGATCTTCCCACCTTTCACGGGCTTTTTGAGACACTATTCTACGATGTTCAGGATTTTCCCAGCGTTCTTTTGAAAGTTCAGAAACTCTAGCTTTGAATTTAGGGTCTTGAAAAAGGCGAGACATTTTTTCTCTAAACTCAGGATCTTGCCATTGTTCTTTTTTGATTTTGGACAAAGCAGCCCGATAATTTGGATCTTGGCGAATTTCAGACATTTTTGCTTGATAATCTGGGTCTTCCCATCTTTCTCGAGTTTTTTTGGCCTGTTTTTCTTTGTATTCTGGACTTTGTGTTATTTGTGACATCTTTTCTTTAAACTCAGGATCTTGCCATCGTTCTTTGGAATTTTGAATTCTAAGATTTTGTGTTCTATATTGTCTTAGGTCAGAATCTATCACTCTTAAATACCTAAGTATCGATTTTCTACTAACTCCAAGTAATTCTATTAAATTTTGAGTAGTAGTGAGGTGAGATAGATCTCCATTTTGATGAGCCAAAATTTCTTCTTCGACTAGGTCTACTAATGCTTGTTTGTCTTCTTTACTTAATCTAGTTGGTTTTTTTTTAGTCATTTTGTTAAAATCTAAAACCGCTTTTTAAAATAATTAGAATTATTCTTTACTAGCTTGAATATATAGTCCTCTTCTATCCCAAAGAGTAGTGTGTCTACAATGTGCTCGATCAATAATTTCACAATGTCTTCTTAAGATGTCATCAGTTGGTTCTCTGATTGTACATAATGCTCTTCTACCAGTTCTCCAATCTCTTTCTTGGTATTTTTTAACATGTCGAGATCTTTGTCTATCTTCAGAAATGTTAGTCATTTCTCTTGCAGATCTGTTTAAAAGGTGCCATTTGTTGGCATAAGCTTCGGGATCAAAAACTTTGTACAGGACTTTTGGTAGTTTAGTTCTTTCATCATAAATGATTCTGCTGCTAACATTTTTTCCTGATTTTGAAGAGTTAGGAGGTAGATCAAAAACAATAGAAACTGTTTGATCGGGGGTACCGACAAATTCTAAGGAATAACCTTGGAATCTTCTTCCTTGATCAAAGAAATGTTCTTCTAAAGCTTGAATAGTGGCCCAATGATAAGGAGAAAAGCTTTTGTTTTTTAGTAAAACTCCTTTTGGCAATAGTCCTGCTCTATGATAATCATTTGCTACATTAGTGGTAATGTTATGGCCTAGAGATGAATTATCTATTTCTGCTAAAGTTAGATTTCCAGTTGGATGTCCAGTTACTTCTCTGATTGTTTTTCTAGGTGCATATTTTAATAGGAAAGTTTCTAAGGCATATTTAGTTGTTTTTGGAGCGGAAAAATTAAAAGGTAATTCTACGCCGGTTTCTGGAAGATCTCCATTGGTTTTAATTAAATGAGGGTGGGAATTAACTAAATCATTAAACGCAATCATGGCTGCACTACGGGCATAATCCATTACATTTAATCTTTGCATAAATTGTCTTCTGTCAGATGGATTAAGTGAATCTAAATAAGTTTTTTCTTGTTTTAAACCTTCATTCCAATGTTCTCCTCTTTTGAGAGTTACTTCTGAAAATCTAGTTCCTCCATCAAAATCTAATTCTAATAAATTGAATGGGTTGTACATTTGAATTTGATAAGGTTCTTGTTCTCTTCGTAATGATCTAGAGTCGATGGTTGTGCTTACTTGTAATCTTGGAGACATAGACATAACATAAGAATCTGTTTTTGGAATTACTGAACTTTTAATAATCATTTTTTGAGAATGTTCTAATCTTTCAACCATGTTGGCTAGGGTGTCAGTGTTAAAATTTTCTTGTTTAAGATAATGAGCTAGTAAAGGTGTATCTTCAATATCTATTTTTTTATCTTTTACATCTTGACTTAGTGTTTGAATAATATTATCTAGTGTTTTTTTTCTTCTAGTACCAATAAAAGCTAAAGCTGATTGACTAGGTGGAATAATTAATCCATTAGGTGTGATTAATCCAAGATGTTGTGGATTTAAGCCTTTTCTTACCATGAGTTTTTTATTGGAGGTGTTATTTATAAATTTTTCCTATGTTTTACCACTATTAAATAACACAACCATTAAGTTTTTATAATTGAATTGGAATTGGGTCTTTATGTATCAGATTAAACAAGATTTTAAGGATTTTTTAGTTAAGGAAATTAGTAATTTTCCTGTTTTAGATAAAGGAAGTTATATTATTTTTAAATTGAAAAAAGAGAATTATAATACGTTGGATGTAGTAGAGATTGTTGCTAGGAAATTAGGAATTTTATCAAAAGATGTTGGTTTTGCAGGAAGTAAAGATAAAAAAGCAATTACTGAACAGTTGATTTCGATTAAATGTAGAAATGAGATTCAAGCTAATAAATTAAAGGGGAGAATTGCTAGTTTAGAATTACGAGAGATTAATTTGGAATTTTTAGGTTTTGCTTCAGAACCAATTACATTAGGTAGTTTAGAAGGAAATTCTTTTGAAATTGTGGTTCGGGATTTAAGTGAGGAAGAAGTGTTTAAGTTTGTTGAAAAGTATAAAGAGGTTACAAAATTAAAAATTGTTAATTATTTTGGAGAACAAAGGTTTGGTGGAAATAATGCTGAGATTGGTAAATGTATTATTAAAAAGGATTTTTCTCGGGCTTGTGATTTGATTGATGATTATAAAGTTAAAGAACACTTAGAAAGGAAGAAAAATGATTTTGTTGGTGCTATTAGATTACTTCCTAGAAGGTTGCTTAGGTTGTATGTAAATGCGTTTCAGAGTTATTTGTGGAATAAAATTGTTAAGAGAAAATTGAATGTTGTTGAGGTTCCTTTAGTTGGTTTTGGGACCGATATTTTGGGTTTGGAAGAGGAATTAAGAACTATTGTTGAAGATCTTTTAGAGGAGGAAAATATTGAATTAATTGATTTTGTGATTAAGCAAATTCCCAATTTAAGTTTAGAAGGAAGTTTTAGGAAAGTATTTGTTGATGTTAATGAATTTAAGATTTTGGGAGAAGGAGAAGATGAATTGAATAAAGGCAAGGAAAAAATAAAAATTGGTTTTAGTTTGCCGAAAGGGAGTTATGCTACTGTTGTAGTTAAGAGTTTGTTTTAATAACTTCCTTAACACCACTATAAACAACATCTGGGGCAGGAGCACCATCAACTGTTTTTAAAATTCCTTTTTCTTGGTAATAATCAATCAAAGGTTTAGTTTTTTCATAATAAACTTTGAACCTCTCCTTAATTACTTCGGGTACGTCATCTTTTCTTTGGATAAGTTCAGTGCCACATTCATTGCAAATACCTTCTTGTTCCGGTGGTAGGTATTTAATATGGTAACCAGCTTTACATTTGGGGCAAGCTCTTCTGCCGGCAAATCTTTCAACAACTACTTCTTCAGGTACTTCTAAATAAATAGCCATGTCAATTTCTATTTCTTCAATTGCTTGGGCTTGATATAAAGTTCTTGGAAACCCATCTAAGATAAAATTGTCAGAGAAATCATCTTTTGATAATTTATCTTTAACCATACCAATAGTAACTTCATCTGGAACTAGTAAACCTTGTTGAATATATTCTTGGGCTTTTTTTCCTAATTCAGTTTCTCCTTTGATATTTTCTCGGAATAGTTCTCCAGAAGAAATGTGATTGAGGTTAAAATCTTTAGCTAATTTTTCAGAAACTGTGCCTTTTCCAGAACCAGGAGGGCCTAACATAATTATTTTCATTTTTTCTCACCTACTGGAATCCAAATTTCATATTCGGATTCTTCTTTATCGCCTTTCCAACGATGATCATAAAACTCTACCCAAAAACCTCCTTTTTGTACTTTATTTGTTTTGGGAATAGTTTCCATTATTTGCATATATGTATCTCCTACTTTTTCTAATTTGCCTTTATGAATAAAAACAAAATAATTTTCTGCAGGAATGGTTATTTCTTCCATTCCTTCTGGTAAGTCATCAAATTTATTTACTTCTGCGGAAGCAACATACCGAAAAGTACATTCTCTTGGTTTTGGATTTATACATACTCCATAATTTTTCATTCCACCAACATAATTCTTGATTTCTTTGTATCTTTGCATGAACTTTTCCCATACTTGAGGACAATCTTGTCTAGCAGTTTGAACAGAAGTATTGATTCCAAAACCAACAAATTTCATAGCTGGTTTTTTACTTTCAGTATATTTCATTCTATTTTTCCTAAAATAACCACATAATTTTTGCCATATTTCTTTGCGCATTTGGGACAAGTAGTGTACCAATAATACTTCTTTTCAACTTGTAAACTTTTACTTGTTGTAATTTGATCAAAATCATTCGTCCACTTTTTAATATCTTTATATGGTCCTTCATACACCTTAGTGAAGAATTTTCCAGACAGAGTTAGATTTTCTGTATTGAGAATGTCTTTGTCTACAGCTAAATATAAATCCATATTCCATTTAGAAGTATGATCTGAAAGACATAACCAATCAGGCGTTTTGGCTTGTGCTTGAGTTACTTTTTTCATCATTCTTTTGATAACACTACCAAAGTTTAAAGGCATATAGAATAAAGTAAATACTTTATCTTTGATGAATTTTTTATTTTGCCAATCAATTGTTTTATCTTGCCAGGGTTCTGGGTTGAATTGGGGGCAACAAATTTTATTATTTTCGAGGGTATTTTGATCATCCATATATATCACCTTTTAGGAAAAATAAGTATTTTTATTTAAAGATTGCCATAACGATGGAATTGGTTGATTGAAATTAATACCTATTGGGTAGTAGTAAATAACGAAAGATTTATATAATACCTATGTTTACTACATAGTAATAACATATGAAACACCAGTTTTATAATGGTGCCATATAGAATGACAGAATTTACTTTAACGAAACAAATCTCAAAACAAGGACCACAGAGTGTGATAATCATACCTTCATTTTTACGTGATAAACTGAAGCCAAAAACATTGGTAGAGATTAAAATTAAAGTAATTGGAGAAGAAATATGACAGACGATAACAATAGAATTATACAAGGTGGAGAATT
>CAYSWQ010000050.1:0-6502 GCA_964434885.1 uncultured Methanosarcinales archaeon
TTTTTCTTTTAAGGCAGTTTCTAAATCTTTTTTAGACATTTTTTATTTTCGTGTTTTCTTTCTTGTTTTCTAATAAAGCCTAATCTAAGTAAGGTTCCAGCAGGTAACCCATAAAGGAAAAATAAGGAAAGGAAAAGCAATTTTAAATTTTGTTCGATTGTTATGAAATAAATAATAATGAAGAAAAAATAATTTGATATTTCTTTTAGATAAAAATAGTTTTTGATAATTTTCTTTTTGGTTAGGATTAGGAATAAAATACTGAAAATTAAGGGTATAATGAGTAAATAATATTGTTGGAGTAGAATTATTAAGTAAATTGATGTTAAGGTAATTGAAATAAATAAAACTCTTTGAATGAAAATGAAATATTTTTTTCCAGGACGTAATTCTTCTGGAGAAATGATGGATAAGATAAAACCCACTAGAAAACCAGCTAAGGAAATTAAAAGCATAGCTAAATTAGTTAATAATCCCATAATAAGAAGTAAACTTTTATGATTTATAAAATAATTGTTTTAATTAATGTGTAGAAATTAAGATTATTGGAATTCTTTAATCTCTCTTCTTAAATTATCTAGGAATTGGTTCCAGTCATGTCTTTTGATGCTACCACCACAAGCTAATTCATGGCCTCCTGAACGTCCATCTATCCCAATCATAGCTTTTTCTAATAATAGAGATACTGGTAATTCTTTACTACGGAAACTACATTTCATTTCTCCTGATTTTTCTCGAGCAACAATAACTATTTTTTTAGGATTAAAATGAATTAATTCATTACTTAATTCGCTTGTAAAAGACATTTCTGTTTCTGAGTATTCAAAAATATGTAATTGGTCATTTGGTTTTTGCTTGGTTTCTTTTGCTCGGTCTAATAATTTTTCATACTTAGTGTTAATTCTTTCAAATTTCTTGTAAATATATTTCCCTTGAGCAGTTTCTTGGTTTAAAATTTCAAAAGGAGATTTAACTCTAGTTAATATTTTAATACATTTATTCATGTCAGAAGTTTTACCTTTTAAAATAAATGAAAAAATTCTAATCAATTTACCAAGAGTAGTTTCAAAGATGATCTTATCTTTATCTTTGGTTTCAGTTAGAATATCTGGAAATTGTTTTGAAAATTCTTCAGTGAAATCAGGTAAGCAATAATCAGATAAACAACCAATCATAGCTAACCAAATATCTTTTGGATTGTCAGCAATATGATACGCCATTAAAGTGGTAGGAATATAAGCAGAATCATCAGCGATTCTAGGATTAAAATAGTTAATATTGGTTCTATCTAAAGGGGGATGGTGGTCTAACCAAAAAATAGGAGATTTAACTTGATCAATAAAATCTTGTTCAACAATTGGCATGTCTAAAATAAAAACTTTATCTGGATGATATTCTTTTACTTTTCTAACAAATTTGGTATCAACAGTAGGGATGCTTTTAACAGCCATACCTCTACCTTCTCGATTCATTCGATATAATAAGAGAAAAGAACATAAACCATCGGGATCATCATCAAAAAGATAGAAAGGTTGCTTTGCTGTGTTAATCTCTTCCCGAAAGGTTTTGATTTGTTCTTGAGTAAGCATTTTTAAATGGAATTTTTGTTGTGTTTTTAAAGGTTGGGGTGAAGAATAATAATTATTATAAATGTTGGTTTTTCTTAAGATTAAATGGATGATGTAAAAATAGCTGGTTTGTTTAACTTACATAGTAAACACCATAATGATAGTTTATTTAACCAAGCAGTATATTCAATTAATCGTTTAAATAATGGGGTGGGGAATGGCCATAGTTTATGTCGAGTAACATATGATGAGTATAGTTTAAATCGAGACACACAGGAAATTGCTGAATTTCGACCTGAGAAATTAATTCTTAGTGGAGGAGATGCATCAGTATTATTCTATCTTAGTAAATTGAAAGAATTCTATGGTTCAGATCCTCTTCCTCAACTTATTTTTTTAGCTACTGGAACTGAAAATAGATTAAGTTACGAATTAAATTATTCAGAAAAGCCAGATACCTTTCTAGAGCAAGTAGTTGAAGATATTGAACAAGGAACAGAAAGTTATGATAAAATGAGTTTGATGGAAATTACATTAGATGGAAATAGAACTTATTATAATTTTGAAATTGGTTTTGGATTAGCAGTTAACATCTTAGCTAATTATTACGGAACTTCTCCTTCACAAATAAGAAAAAATGATGATTTTCGTAATCTTCGTTTTCAGAAAAGTAAATTTGATGGGTTTCGAACTTTTGCTGAAATGATGTTTTACTCAGCAGTTTATGTTCAAAGTAAATTAAGTGAAAATTTGAATGGAAATCGCCGAATAAAACCGGAAAATGATTCTAGATTGGCAAAGTTATTAGATAAAAAGAATTACTGGAAGGAAAGAGCAGAAGAGAGTTTTGGAAGCACTAATGCAACAATCACAATAGATGGCCAAACGCCAGTAGATGGTTCTTGGTTGGGAGGAGTAGCTGGGACAAACATCAAACTTTATCGGAATTTCAAACCATTGCATCGAGGACGAGAAGATCCAGAAAAAATGCATTTGTTTGTTACTTCTTTGCCACCGGCTATTTTGGCTTTAAATGTGATGAATATCTATCAAGGAAAACCAATAGCTACTGGTGCAGATATCTTACAAGAAGTTATAGGTCTAGAATTAACTAGTAAATTGCTTGGGACTACTATCGAGGAGACAGCGAAAAAAATTGAATTGGATTTTAAAAAAGAGTGGGTGTTTCAAATGGCAGGAGAATTTAGAATTACTAATAAAGTAAATGCTGAAGTTACAGATCAAGTTTGTTTTATTAAACCAAATTCAGAGCGTAAGAAAAAAAGTTTATTCTAAATGCGAATAAAAAGAGCGAGATATAAAGAGTTGGAGAAGTTTCCTAGTTTTAATTTTAAGAAAGAATTTAAAGAAGATTTCTTTGGTTCTTCACCTGCCCCTTTTATTGGAAGGTTTGGTTATCCTCAAGTGAATATTGGGGTTTTGAGTCCACAAATTTCAGAGAAGACTGGGATTTTTGATAATCCTAAACAATGGAGTAAGCAAAGTTATTCTATCCCTAAAATTGCAGGTATGCGTTACCAAATGGTTAATTCTCGTGAGCAAGCTAAAATTATGATTGGGGAAAATAAAAGGAATAAATTGTTAGAGGTTTGTCAGGAAGTGGGAATGGCTTCTAAACCAGTAGAATTAGAAGTGAATCTAGGAAATAAACCAAAATTAAGATTGGAAAAGGAAAGTGAAATTATTCCTTTTGGTCCTTCGGGAAAATTAAAGAAGATTAAGATTACTGAAAACTCGAAGATTGATCAAAAAGTTGATTATGTGGTTTCTGATACTGATTTGAAGGCTGTTTCTGGTGTTTTGGATTTGTATAAAAAAGGTTTTGATCAAAATTTTTTAACCAAATTAATTTCTGTAGGTAATTTGGGTTTGAAGAAAAATCGTAGATTGGTTCCGACTAGATGGTCTATAACTGCCATTGATGATACAGTGGGAAAAGATTTGATTAATGAGGTTAAAAAATATTCAGTTGGTGATTATTCTTGTTATTTTGGTGGTGGATGGGGAAATTATTATTTGGTGTTGTTTTTTCCTGAAGTTTGGTCATATGAATTATTTGAGATGTATTTGGGATATAAAGTTAATCCTTGGTCTAGTGCAAGTAATTTTTATTCTACTGATTATGAAAATTACAATGGTCGGAAGGAATATGCTAAAGAATGTGCTGGTGGATATTATGCAGCCAGAATTTCTATCTTGGAAAAAATGAAAGAAAAGAAAAAACAACAATCTGCCTTGGTTTTACGTTTTATTACTCCAGAATACAATGTTCCTTTGGGAGTGTGGGTGTGTAGGGAAGCGACAAAGAAAAGTTTGGAAGAGAAGCCATTGAGTTTTGGTAGTGAGGAATTAATGTTGAAATACGCTACTGAATTGATTAAAAGGAAATTTGATTTTGATTTAGGATTGTTGTTGAAAGAGAGTAAGTTGTTGAAAGAGAAGAAAGTGCAAAGGAAGTTAAGTGAGTTTTGAAGATTAATTTTTAGTAATTATTCTTTTCTTTTTCTCTGGTTGACTTAAGTAATTTTGAGAAGTACTTACTTTTTTTCCAGATTCTCTTTCTAATTTCTTACGAGCTTCTCCAGCAATAGTTCCCCCTTTCTCAGCAGAGATTTTATTTTCATTAAAACCCTGAGCATTTTTATTTATAGTGATTTCAGTAGTAGAAGCTTCTCCCAACATTGTAAAAATTAACTCCAAATCATTCATATGGTCTCTAAGATTTTCTCTTTCTAATTTCTTAAATTCCACATATTCACTAGGGGTCATTCCAAAAGTGGCTTTGGAAATCTCGGCAGTTAAAATAGAATATTCTTTTTGAGTTTTCACTCCTCTCTGGTCCCATTCGTCGGTTAATTCATCTCTAATTGCTATTCCTCGAACTCGTTTTTCAATCCATGCTTTAGAATAACCTTTTTGCAAGTAAATATCTTTCATCCTTTTTTGAGCTAGTTCTGGGTTTTCTATTTCTTTTATCCGGTCATAACCAACTCTAGCTAACCATATTTTGAAGGGTTCTGCTTTTTTGGAAGGAATAGATTGGATTATTCTAAATATTCCTTCAGGATTAGCACAATTTAGGTTTTGCCTTCCTCCTCTAGTTTTAATAGGAAGGGGGGTGGCAATTTTCCTCCACCCTTTAGATAATTCTTCATCACGGCGTCTCATATCTTTAATATAACCTTTAGGATCCTTAGAATTTGTTAAGATAAATACCACATCTTGAATAACAAACCACCATTCTTTTTGATGCCAAATTCTTCTTACATTTTCCCCTTGAAAAACCACTAAAGAATTGTTTTCCTCTGTTTTTTCGTTATCCATATAATTTAGCAGATGTACTTATTTATATATTCTACCTGGACTTGTCCACTTGTCCACTGATTGTTTTATCAAAGAAATCACTAAGTGATAGAAACAGTTGTTTTATTATTGCATTAGTTTTTTTAAACTATCTATTACTTTTTGTTCCTGTTCAATTCGCCATTTTAATAGTTCTTTCATTTGATCATTATCGTAACCAATAATTTTGTATCCCATTATAAAAGCAGCCCTTAATCCTTCAATTGGGGGATTATGCTGGGGTTTTAAATTTGTCATTTCCTTAAGATTATAATCTGAAACTTCACAACCATCGGACGGAATATTTTTGTAATCTGGTTCACTGGGCTGAACAATAGCGAGTGTTGAGATTGTTTGGATCAAATATTTCTTCGGTTTTAGTATAACAACTCCTTCTTCTGGAGGTTCTATTTTCATACTGACCCTTGATTTTTTGCTTTCCCCTTCTATATATGCAAAACATATTTTTGTATTGGATTGACATAACCAAGTAAAATTACGTGTGGTAACATAACCACTACACTGAACTTCGATTGGAAAACTAAGATTATAAACTTTATCTCTGCGGTGATCTACAAGGCCTTTTACTCTATCAACTAATTCATCCAATGTATTTAGTGTAGTTGGTTTCATTTTTTAGATTAATTTTTATTTAATTATGCATCATTACTTATAAATTTTTCTATATTAACTACTAATAGGTAATCAATTCAAAAAACAAACTCTTATAAAAAAACTAATTTTTGTTTTGATATGAGATATAGAAAGAAAGTTTATGGTTCTTATAAAAGGATCACTTGTCCTTTTTGTGAGCGGGGAGCTACACATAAGAATGAACAAGGTTTGGATGTGTGTCATAAGCACACCAAAGAGGTTTTTCAAGAGATTAAGTGTTTATGTGGTTCTTGGTTGGAATTAAGATCGGGAAAGTTTGGTGCTTATTTTAATTGTATTAAATGTGGGAATATGAATTATGATAAGGCGATGACAATAAAAGAAAGAACAGATAAGAGATTTGCTGGGGAAATTGAAAAGAATAAACCAGAACTTTCTGAAAGTAAAAATAATAATTTTGAAAAAGAATGTTATGGGTCAACTAATAATTTTAATAAAAAAAGAGAAAAGAATAAACCTAAAGAAATAATTATTACTTCTAATGATGTTGAGTATTTTGATTAGTTATTTTTTCCAAGTGATTTTTGGTATTCTTCCGCCTTTGAAAATATAAGCAGAGATAATTAAAGCAATTCCTAAGATGATAGAAGGGAA
Organism: uncultured Methanosarcinales archaeon; assembly: GCA_964434885.1. Taxonomy (GTDB): domain Archaea; phylum Nanobdellota; class Nanobdellia; order Woesearchaeales; family GW2011-AR9; genus CAYSWQ01. The sequence goes on from CAYSWQ010000050.1 coordinate 6,201, forward strand.
GAGAAAATCATATTCTTTAACCACAATTTCTTTTGGGAATTGATGACATTCGTAATCTGAACCACAATAACTATTCTTAGAACAATCTTTATTTGTTTTGCATTCTCTTTGAGAAACATCCATCACATAAACTATTAATATGATTAGACATAATACTAAAATAATGGCCATTGGACCAACCGCTTTTTTGTTCATATCTTAATTGGAAAGTGATTTGTTTTTAAAGATTTGTGAAGTTGAAAGGATATTGTAGTATCACGTTTTAAGGGCACAGTATAATACATCTTGGTGATGTATTATGT
>CAYSWQ010000051.1:0-6488 GCA_964434885.1 uncultured Methanosarcinales archaeon
TAGATTTCTCAATAGTAGTAATTTTCTTTACAGAAATGAAAAATTACAAAATAAACAAAGATTTGGCGGAGGAAACAGGCATACATATTGGTGATGGAAGTATGAATATCTATAATGGAGTTTATTGTTATACTCTTGCATGTCATCATGTAGATGATAAAGAATACATTGATCAACACATCATCAATTTGTATGAAAAAATTTATGGAATAAAATTAAGTCCCAAGATTTGGTCAAAAGGTGCGTATGGTTTTAGAATCCACAATAAAAATATTGTCAAATTTAAAAAAGAAGTTCTTAAATTACCTTATGGAAAAAAGAGCAACATAATTATTCCTCAACAAATATTAGAAAAAGAAGATTTAAAAAAATCATTTTTGAAAGGTTTTATTGATACTGATGGAGGAGTAAATACTTTTTTAGCAAATAAAAATAAAATATATCCTCGGATAGAAATGTGTAATATTTCAAAAGAATTGATGTATCAAATAAATTCTATGTTGCATGAGTTTGGATTTAGAACTTCTATTTGGCGCATAAATAAAAACAAACCAAATTGGAATGAAGGTTTAAGAATCACCATAAATGGTTTTGAAATGGTTAAAAAATGGGTTGATGAAATTGGTTTTAGCAATCCCAAACATATTAAAAAAATAAAAAAATTAGGAATTCTTTAGTAACTTTTTTAAATAACTTCTTTATTTTGATTTAATATGCCCCTGTAGCATAGTAGCTATTGCGGCAGGGTTTTATCGTCGAAACTTGTAGCTATGTGCAAGCGATCTGCAGGTCGGGAGTGCAATTCTCCCCAGGGGCTTATTTCTATTTATCTCCAAAACAATTAAAAATATACATTAAATAATCATTTAAATGGTTAATGATAAAAAATTTACCCAAGAATTCGAACAAAAAGTAAAAGAAACAATCAAAAAGCACAAACTATGCAACAAAAAAGAAAAAATAATTGTAGCTTGCTCTGGGGGGAAAGATTCTACTACTGTTCTGTATTTATTACATAAATGGGGATACAACATCGAAGCATTAATTATAGATCTTTTAATCGGAAAATGGTCAGATCAAAATTTACAAAATATCAAACAATTCTGTCAAGAACAAAAAATCAAACTTCATGAAGTTAATCTGCGAGATGAATTTGGTTGTTCCATGTGTTTTATGCGTTCTGGAATTCAGAAAAAAGTAAAATTAAACAATTGTCTTATTTGTGGAATTATCAAGCGATGGTTATTGAACAAGAAAACAAGAGAAATGAAAGCTGATAAAATTGTTACTGGACATAATTTAGATGATGCTGCCGAAACTTTCATGATGAATTTGTTGAAAGGAAACATGAGATTAAATATTGGACAAGGTCCCGCTACAGGCGTTATCAAAGACAAGAAATTTGTTCCACGAATTAAACCATTATATTTTTGTCTAAATGAAGAAGTTAAAAGATATTCTGATATTAAAAAATTCCCAGTTCTTTATGATGAATGTCCTTGTTCTGTAGAAGTATTTAGAAAAAAAATTAGGAGAAATTTAACAGAATTAGAAAAGAAAAACCCGCAAGTTAAAATTAATATAGTGAACAATTTCATTAATTTATTGCCTTCTTTAAAGAAAAAATACAAAACTACTGAAAAATTAAATTACTGCACTGCTTGTGGTGAACCTAGTCGAAAAGATTTCTGTAAGATGTGTGAATTAGTTAAAATTTGGAAAGAATAAAAAAAAGTGTGGGGGAAGGGATTTGAACCCTCGGACTCACTAAGAGACAGGATATCTTTTTCATCGAGCAAAGCTCTCCACACTTAAGTGAAACTTAAGTCCTGCGCGTTTAGTCACTTGATTTAAGTAGACATTGCATAAGCACTGCGCCACTGTAATAAAACCAAATGTTGACCAGACTTCGCTACCCCCACATCTGATCTGCTAACAGGTGTCTCATTTTAGTGATTAACAAAGAAAAACCTCAATTGTTTTAAAAAGTTTTTGTGTTTTTTTAAGCACACCACAATAACTAAATCAAAAATCATTCGGAGCTATAATTTTACGTAATCTTCTTATCCTTCTTTTCTTTCTTTCTCCAAATTGTCCTCTTAAAACTCCACTAACTTTGAGAACGTCTTCTATTGATTCAAGTTGTTGTTTAACTAATCTTTTAGTTTTAAAATCTGGAGCAAGAGGACCTTCCATCAAAGTCTCCCAACCTTCACCACCCCTATAACGGTAATGTTCAAAGAAATCTTGAAACATACAATTGAATCTATTCTCCAAAAAACGTTCTTTTAATTCTCCATCATCTTTTAAATCTGATTCTTCCCTTCGACCCACCAGTTTTCGTATTTCGTAAGGGTTTTTTTGACAGTAATTTGCATATAATCTAAGTGACTCTTTTATTCTAGCTGCTAGCAATCTAGAGTGCCTACCTGGAAACTCTTTTGGAGAAAGTCCAATTCCTGCAAAGTATTCATTGCCCATCATTATTGATCGTTTTTCTTCTCCTGGTTTGAATTGTGACCTATAAACATTATAAATAATATTGACTAAATCGATATCGCTACCTGGACCCAATCGTACTCGAGGAAAATCAATAACTCTTATTTTTTCTTCAGTAGGAATATAAAATATGTTTTGAGGTTTTGCTTCTGCCCAAACAAAACTGGCTTCGTTGTTTGTTAAATTTAGATCTCTTTCAATAATTTCTTCAACTTCAGTTTTAAGATCTATTCCTCTAGTATCTAGGAATCTAGAAACTTGTGTACGAATTTTTTTAGGATTCAAATCTTGGTGATTGATCCCCCGATCTGTCAAATAATCTTCAAAATCTGTACTTTCGTAATAAATGATGGCTTGAAAATAATTTAACCATCTACCAACTTCTTCGTTTCGGTTTCTTGTTTTTAATCCAATTCTATTTTTTCTTTTCTTATTCCTGCTAGCGACTTTGATTGTTTTTAAATGTTCATTACAAACAGAATGATAAGTGGCCAAGATTTGCACCATTTGTTCAGTTAAAATGTCTGGATCAGATCCTGGTTTCAGCATAACTTCTTCAAAAGTTGGGTGACCAATATATTCCATCCTAATATTTAATGTACGGCCATCGGAATCAATATATTCGGGAACTATTCTTGGATTAATTTCTGAAAGGGCAGATAAAATGGCTGCTTCAATTTTGAAAAAATGTCTTCTTCTCTCTGAATCATAAGTAGATAAATGAACACAGTCTTCTCTCCCAAACAATTCTAAATAAGCTCCATTGGCTCGCCTTTCTGGATTATAACATTTATAGACTAAACCATCTTCTTTATAAACAACACTTTCTCTTCCAATGCTTAGTATTTCCTTTTCCATTATTTAAAGATTATTCTCAATAAAATATTATTTAATTGAGTTGTATTTATAAAATTTTCTTAAGTTTTTACTTAAAAGTAAGAACTATTAAAAAGGAGCATTTTGGTAGATTAATCGACCAATTGAATTAACATCAACCACTAATGCTTTAGTACTATGCATTAAATAACCTATCAATGGAATGTTTCTATTTTTAGCAAAGAAAGCTTCACATTCTTCAATTAATTTTCCTCTTCTATCTACAACTTCATGTGCGATTTCGATGTTATTATTATAAAATGCTTTTAATAATTCAAGATAATCTTTTTCAATTTTTTCTAATAACTGAATAAATTCTTTTTTACTTGTTTTGCTAAACTTTATTTCTTTCATATAACGTGCAATTCTTTTGATTCCATCTCCCACTTGTTCAATATTAAAAGACATCCACCAGCGATTAAAAAGGCCTATTTGGTCAAGATTAAAATTTTTCAATAAAGCCACAGGGTTCTCCATTCCGAACCACACAATTCTATAAACTAAAAAACGAAATTTATTAATATCTTTATCTCTCAAATAAATACTCTCACAATTATCTTCTTTGAACATATTTTTACAATCACTAAACATAGATCTACTAATAATGTCCATCTTACGAATAATCTGATCTATAGAAATATCATTTAAACTCAAAAAATCCTTAGCTACAATTTTTTTTGAATCTTGTTCAACAATTTCTAACGCCACTAATTTTTGAACAAACTCTTGGATTTCTTTTGCTTTATCTTTAATCTCTTTTCCCATTAAGATAATTGTTTTAAAATTACGAATATAAGAAGCAATAATTTCCCTTTGTATTCTTTTTAACTTCTTACCTTCAATATTTATTACAATTTCTTTTTCTTCTTTTTCTTTTTCTAATTGTTTAGGCATCAACACTAAATTAGTATCTGTTTCATCAAAATGAATAATGTCTCCTTTCTTTAATTTATGTTTATCAATCCAAGGTTTAGGTAAAGAAACCACAAAACTACTTTTCCCGAAAGAGATTAGTTTTCTATATTCCATTTTTCAAAAACATCCAAAACCCATTAAACAATTCAAAACTAACTATATACTGAAGATATAGTATATATACTATTAGGGATATGTATTTATATATAAATGTTTTTATAATTTATGCAACAGACTAGGGGGTGGTCTATTATGTATCCAAAAGGTAAATTTTTTAGAAGTGGTTCTATGGTTGATAGTTTAACTTGTTATCGAGAAAGAGAAAAAGTTGTCCATGATGTTAAGAATGGAATAATCAGTTCAGCTGAAGGTGGTTTTTTAAATGGTTACCATGAGGCCAGTATCTATTCTGAAGAGGAAGAAGAGGAATAGCATGTTTTCAGAAGGATTAAATGAACTTTTAGGTATTTCTGATCATGAATTAATTAGGTTAATTGCTAAGGCTAGAGCGGAAAGAAAAGAAGAAGTTGAATTTGTAGTAAATGGGGAACAGATTAAAGTAAAATTAAACCATATTGATCCAGACCATACACATAACTGGATGGAAGAGGGTTGGTAATTTTTTTAGAACAACAAACATTTTTTCATAGTAAGATTTAAAACACTCATGGGTTTTACTTAGTTGATGAATCCAATAAAAAGAGGAATTTTTGATACCTTCAGTACAATCAAAAAGAACAAATTGCTTTTCTTTGGTTTAATGATTATTCAATTATTATTTTTAATTTCTATATCTTATGTCGCTGTTAATTACCAAATTGAAATTTATAGTAATTTAAATGAAATACTAGACCCATTAAAAAATGCAAATTTTAATGCCACTTCTTTAGAATCAGGTCAACCTTTTTTACCAGATATGTCTACTAATCTGGCTGCAATGACTAAAGGATATAATCAAATGATCAAAGGTATTTTTGAGGCGCTTTTCTTAATTTTTGGATGTTATATCTTATTTAATGGATTTTTATGGAGTATTGCTAATTATTTAGTTAAATCGAAAAGAAAAAATTCTTCATTTCACATTCTAAAAAAAATTGGAAATTATTGGAAAAAATTTACACTTCTTAGTTTATTTTTTTTAATTCCTACTATTGTTTTAGGATATTATTTGTTGATTAATTTAGTTTTTGATAGCCAGTTATTAAAAGATGCTATTCAGTGGGTAGAGATATTTTTATTGGTTGTTTTTTATTTTTTAATCATTGGTTTTTGTCATTTAGATTCAAAAATAAAAAATATATTTATTCAATTCTTTCGAACAGGAATATTTCAAGCTCATTGGGTATTAATTAGTCTTTTTATTAATTTGGTTTTAATTTTCTTGAGTTTATTATTGATTTATTATAGCACAGATAGTTTATTTTTTATGACTTTAGGAATATTTTTAACTATTTTCTTTTTAGTGTTGGGAAAAATATTTTTAGTTAGTATTGTTAAGAGATTAAAAGAATAAAAATTAACAGAATAAAATAAATAAGAAACATTTATTAAGCAAAAAATATTCTTATTAAAAAAAGAGGTGAAAAATGGCAGCTTTAGGAGTATTAACATCATTATCAATTTTATTATTAATTGGATTATTATTAACTTATCTTTGTCAGAAATTTAAAGTTTCTAATGTATTAATTTTGATTGTGGCTGGAGTATTAATTTCTTTTTTAAAATACAAGGGACAAAAATTAATTTCTTTTTCGAGCGATTTTTTGATTTCCATTGCAGTTATTGCTTTAATCATGATTGTTTTTGATTCTACTTCTCAATTTAGATTGAGTAAAATAATCAAAGAAACTGGTCGAGCAGTAGAAGTAAGTACTTTATTTATGATTGCTTGCATAGTTGTCGTTTCTATTGCTGCCAAATATATTTTTGGTTTCGAATGGTGGATTAGTTTTTTATTTTCTTCAATGATGTTAGGAACAGATCCTAGTGGAGTTATTGCTGTCTTGGGGGATTTGAAACACCAGGCCATCACCTTTTTAGAATGGGAATCAATTATTAATACTCCTTTAACAGTTGTTATTCCTTTTATGGTTATTGAAATGAGTAAGTCATTCCAATGGGGATCAATTTTAAGTAAATTTTTAGAACAGATCATTCCATTCCTACAACAAATTATTACTGGAGTTGGAGCCGGAGTA
>CAYSWQ010000052.1:0-3398 GCA_964434885.1 uncultured Methanosarcinales archaeon
CAATTTAGCATCTAACTCAACCACATGAAAGCAAGCCTTCCCTTTCAACAACCCACTCAAAAAATCAAACCTCTTAGCATCAACATAAATTGGCATAAAATGAAAACTAACATATCTTTTCCTAACCACCAATCCAGCAAAATTAACTTCTTTCCTTTTACGACCCGCAATCACCATCTCCTTAAAAGACCATAAATCATACTCAGAAACAGAATCAACTTTCAGTTTTAAATCTCCTTCATATTTCTTTAATAATTTCTTCAACCTATTAAAAATTTTAACCCGCATAATTAATATACTGGATAGCTTGTCCAGCTACATTTCCTTCCGGTAAAAACATCCCCAATACAAATATAATCGCGAGAACAATAACAAAATTTATTACTAATATTCCAAATGTCTTTGCTGCTGAAATCTGGTGACAATAACTGATTGCAAAGAAAACCAAAAAGACATAATATCCAAACACAAACAACATCAACACTATACTAATCATGCTTGCATAAGGTAATAAAAAAACCAAAGGTACAAGATAAATCAACACTAAATCAATACTCACCATACCACTAAACAAATTCCAAAATTCTCCTTTTCCTTTAAACAACCATTTTCCAATAAGTAATACTGCCCCTACAGAGATAAAAGTGCTTAAAATACTCTGTAATACAAAAGCAATTGCTTGTAAATTAAAACCTTGTAAAAAATACAAACCATTAACAATAAATAAAATTCCCATTGCAATCCATCTAAAATTTTTACCTTGAGAACAGATAATTTTCATCGGCTCTCTTGCTTTAAAAATCAATAAACTCAATGCCACCAATATATTTTTCCACATATTCAAACCATTTCTTTAAGATTTATAAACATTTCCAAAACATATAAATACCTCTTCTAAATTCCAAAACCAGAGGTGTTAGAAATTAAAGAGAGTTTTGTGATAGTAGATATAGAAACTACTGGTTTATCCAGATATAGACATAAGATTACTGAAATCTCCGCCATTAAATTTAAAGACGGAGAAATAATAGATGAATTTACAACCTTAGTAAACCCTGAAACAAAAATCCCTTCTTTCATAACCAAACTCACTGGCATCACTAATGAAATGGTTAAAGATTCTCCTAAAATCCATCAAATCATCCAAGACTTTCACAACTTCACCAAAGATTCTCATTTTGTTGCCCACAATGCCACTTTTGATTATAATTTCCTTAACCACAATCTCAAACAACATACAAACAAAGAATTAGAAAACCAAGTCTTTTGCACTTGTAAATTAGCAAGAAGACTCCTCCCAAATCTCCCCAACAAAAAACTAGGCACTGTTTGCGACCATTTAAACATTGGTAATTACGCTGCCCACCGAGCTAGAGGTGATGCTATCGCCACTACTTTTGTTTTCAAAAAATTCTTAGAACATGCAGAAGACTTAACTCATCTAAAAAAGATAGAAAAATCCAAGATACCTAGGTGATTATTTACAACCCATATTTTTTTATTTGGGTTTTGAGCCAATTCCTAATCATATATTCTGGTCCTGGTTGTACTTCTCGATACCAAGGTGCATTGCTAGCAAAACCAATTCCTGGATTAGTAGAAGAATTAAATTCTAAAAAAGAATAAGGCTTACTTGAGGAACTTCGAAATACAATATCTGGTGTAAGTATCAAATCATATTTTCCGGTTTTCGAATTCTTTAATGTCAATTTCATGTCAGTATTAACGTTTACTTGAAAATTAGCATTAGTTAATTCATTTACTAATACATCAATCCCATCCTTTTCAGTCTGGATATTTTTTTTGGAGAGTTTAGTATCTGGCCATGGCGTAAAATCTGGCCATTGTGGTTTATCAGGTAATGAAACCACATCTAGAGTAGGTACTTTTCCATCTAGTTGAGGAGGTTTATACTTACCAACGCCACAACAACAGGCAATATCAAACATAGTTGTACATTCTCGATAATTATTACGATGAGCATATTCTCCTGCATTACTCAGTTCTTCAATAGTTAATACAACACATTCATCAGAAGAATAAGGAACAATTCTACATTTAGTATTGGTTTCAGTTGTACAATTAATATGAACTGCTGCTAACCCTGCCAATAACAATTTACCTATTTTCATTTTCAATCACATAAAAACCATCGTCATTATCATCATACCATTCATCATCAGCATTATAAACCACCCAACCTTCTTCTGGTTCAAAATCATCTTCACTATGTCTACTCCATTCTTCTTCATCAGCATTATAAACCATCCACCTTTCGTCTCTTTCTGTTTCCCCACTCCTTCTCCAATCCCTCTCTGGTTCAAAATCATGTATTTCTTCTTCATCAGAATTATGAATTATCCAATCTTCTCTCTCTGTTCTACTCCATTCTTCTTCCAACTCAAAATCTATTTCACGTTCTTCTCTTTCTATCTCTTCCATTCTTCTCCACTCTTCCTCTCTTTCAAAATCATTTCTTTCTTCTGAATCAACATCCCTATGTTCCTCTTCACGCCACCCATCAGCGTTATAAACCATCCACCCTTCTTCTGGTTCAAAATCATCCTTACTATGTCTTTCTTCAACTTCTCTACGTTCTCCTTCATGCCATTCATCTTCAACATGCCTTTCTTCCAGATCTCTTTCTCTATTCTCACGATCGCAATCTCGACACTCAACCTCTCTTAAGTTTTCTTTTTCAATATTAATGAGATCAGATCTAACTTGGCCAGTAAGTATACTTTCCCTCTCTGAATCTGAATCAATTATTTGGTCATTTACTGGTGGGTTTTTAGTTGGTTTTGTACACAACTGAGTATTGAAATAACCTTTGTTATCAATCTCATTAGTTTCTGGAATCTTATTATTTGGATCTGCTCTAAATTCTATGTATTTGGGACAATTATAGAAAAAGATTGGATAAACAATATTAATTTTATTTGGTCCTAATTCTTTTATCGGAGTGGTTCCACTCTCTGCCAAAACCTTGTTCTGATCATCCTTAACTACCCATTCCACATCTCTTGCTACTCCAGTGCCTTTGTTTCTAATAATAAACTCAAAAACAGCCAATCCACCTTTGTTCACAACCTTGCTAGACAATTTTACTGGATGATCAACATCCAGATTCACTGGTAATTTTGGCACACATTTATTGCTAACACATTTCTGATCAGATAGACAACTTGGATTATTATAGGCACATCCAGTACTCTTTACACAAACATTATTCACACAACCATATCCACTACCACAACTTGGATTATTATATTTACATCCTTTCTTCTTTTCGCATTTATTATTCACACAAATTTCACTACTGGAACAACTAGGATTACCATAACTACATCCAGTCTTCAACACACACTTATTATTCACACAATTATAATTAGACCCAC
>CAYSWQ010000052.1:3498-6468 GCA_964434885.1 uncultured Methanosarcinales archaeon
ACTAGGATTATTATAAGAACAACCAGTCTTCAACACACACTTATTATTCACACAATTATAATTACTTCCACAAACTGGATTATTGTATGCACACCCTTTCTTCAGTACACATTGATTATTAACACATTGATAATTCCCAGTACATTTGGGATTACCATAGCTACATCCAGTCTTCAACACACACTTATTATTCACACAATTATAATTAGACCCACAACTAGGATTATTATAAGAACAACCAGTCTTCAACACACACTTATTATTCACACAAGTTTCACTACTGGAACAACTTGGATTACCATAGCTACAACCTGTCTTCTTTACACAGACATTATTCACACAACCATACCCACTACCACAACTTGGATTATTATAAGCACATCCCAATTTCAACGGAGCTGAAACACTGCTCGGAGAATGCGCTGGTTTCCCAGAATAAGAAAACCAATATGCCGCATTATTTATTTTTGCCAGTATAATATTTCCAATATTGTCATAATAATAACTAGCCGTAAATCCATTTTTAGAAGAAACTTTTTTGACTGATGAAAGGCGATCAAATTGATCATAATCCATTGAATAAGTAGCCCCATTAATAGTATCACTTATTCCTTTGACATTACCAACTTTATCATAAACATAACCGAGATTTTGTTTGCTAGACGTCTTAATATTATTCAACCTATAATTCTTATAATCATAACTGAAAACAGAAGTCAAAAAATTGCCATAACTTCTTGACCATATCTGCCCAGCTTCGTTATAATCTATATTATTAACTATCCCTGATATTTTATCTAATTTATTACTCTTATCATAATAATAATTTATCTTTTCACCAGTTGGTAAAGTTTTTACTTTCAAATTATCTAGTGAATTATAAAGATAACTTGTTTTAAATTTTTGACCATCAATTATCTTCTCTTCACTAATTTTTCTCAATCTTTGATCATATTTGTAGTTAGTAGTTAAATGAGGGGTTTTTACTTGAGAGAGAGTTCCCTTTACTCCTTGATCATAAACAAAAGTAATGGTGCCACTAGAAGAAGATTTTTTAGTCATACGATTCAACTTATCATAAGTCATGGTGATTTTATTTCCATTAGCATCCTTCTGTTCAATTAAATTACCAACTGAATCATAAGTATAATACCATTTACCTAAATCTGGATCATCCATTTTAATTTGCTGACCTAACCCATCATAATCAAAATAAAAATTAGTTTTGTACTGGTTAATCTTAGTTAATTTATCATCTGCTCTATATTGGTAGGAAGTTATATAATTGCCATTCTTACCTACTTTGATTATATTTCCATGAGCATCAAAAGTTATTGTTTTTTGATGACCATTTTCATTATTCACATACATTTCCCAAGGAGGAAAATTAATTTCCTTACTAGTTCCGTCCGGATTGGTTATTTTTGTAATTCGACTTTTGTGGTCATAAGAATACTTGCGATTTAATGTTGATCCAACTGAAGAAAAAGAATTACTATATGTATACAAAAGTGGGTTTTCTTCTTGCTTAACTCTTCCTAAGCCATCATGATAGAAATTCTGAATAACTTGCTTATTATTTTCTTTTTCAGTTTTTAGTTGTATTTTATTTCCAAAACCATCATAGAAATAATGAGAATCATAAGTTCCAATTTGATTTGGTTCTTCTCTCTGCTTAATTTTTATTCCTTCTGGAGCAGTACCATCAAAAGAATATTCGATTACTTCAGTTGGGTAAGATTGACCATCATAAGGTCTAGTAGTGCTAATTTTTCGCCCAAAAGAATCATATTTATGGATAGTCACATAATTATTAGGATCCGTTTCCCATAACACATTACCTGTCCCCAAATCATATTTGACATAACTATTTTGTCCAAGTGCATTAGTGCTCTTAATCGGAAAAGTATGGGATGAATCATAATAATAATGTGTTGGATTGCCTCGACCATCGGTTTCTTTAATTAAGTTACCATAAGAATCATAATTATAACTAGTTGTTTTGTATTTACTTCCAACAATCCATTCCTCTGTTTTTGTTAAATCTCCTTTAGTTGGAGCCGACCCATACCATTGGCCATCATAATTATATTTAGTTTCCTTGATTATATAATTATTACTATCTTTAAGATTGTATTTTTTTGGCTTATCTACTACCCAATTATTAATATTATAAGAATATTCATAGTAATTTTTTTTGTCATCTTGCCCATTAGTAGTATCTCCTTTTTCATGAATTAAAATAGGATTGCCATAATTGTCATAAGAATAACTAGTTTCTTTATTTTTTTTGATGTTATTGTAACCTTCTGTTATTGTTTTCTTAATTTTGTCTAGGGTGACTATATAATAACCATTCTGTTTTTTAGAACTCCACACATTCTCTATTTTTTGAATAAAAAAAGTGTTGATATTGTACATTTTTGTCTCTATTTCTTTCCCTTTTCTACTATCATCTTGGTGGAACCAATGTTTTATTTTGGTTTTATCTGGTCCAATTTCTTCTACATAATTAAAACCCCTAAATTCTTTATCTTGATAATCGTAGAAACCATCACCATAATTATAAGTATGTTTTCCTGTGGCTTGACGAAGACCCAACATCCCATTATCTTTAGTTACTGAACTAACTACCCATCCACTAAAAGGTAAATCACTAATACTATCTGGTCCAGTGTTATCTAGGTTGGCTATTTTGTAATAATCGATAATGGTTTTACCACCAAAAGTGTTTTTGATCTCTTTTAGCAAATATGCTTTAGAGGCCTTATTCAACCAAGTACTCCTATCACTGCTAGTCTTCCCTTTAATTATATCTACTGCCCCATCACTATTGATATCAACTAATTTTGATTCGAATTTATCTAGGTAAACACCGCTTGGTAAAGACCACTGGTTATCAAGCGACCAACCTTACCCTTTATTAATCCAACTTACACCAGTTGATCCTTTGGCATGTACAAAATCAAC
>CAYSWQ010000053.1:0-6355 GCA_964434885.1 uncultured Methanosarcinales archaeon
TTAAATACAGATTTAATTCTATCTCTAAAACTATTAAAAGATCTACCAACATTTCGTCTAGTGGTGGTAGCTTTTTCTAAAAATGATAATAAATATTCTTTTTTATTCTTTTTTTCTTCAGTAACTGGTTTTGCAATTTCAATTGAATTTGTTTCTATCCTACTAATATTATCTATTTTATCTATATTATTATCTGTTGGTTGTATCGTATCTACTTTCTGGATAGTGCTCTTATTCATTTCTTCAATTTGTTGATCAATACTATTTGCTCCTGGAGTATCGGGAATTTTATGATTGTCTTTAGATGCTTTTGATGTTCTTTCGACTAATTTTCTTATTTCTTCTTTCTCTTGTTCATCATTATTTTTTCTTTCTTTTTCTGGACTTTTTATTTTTGGTTCTTTAATTTTAAGATTGCCACTTTCTTCTTTTAATTTAGGTAAAGGATTGTTTCCCGAGTCCTCATACCGGATAGTGTTGTCATCTTCACCAAAACTAATGATTTCTTCATCTGGGGTTAAGTCATCATTAATTATATCTAATTCACCACTTTCTTCTTTTAAATGTGGTAAGGGGTTGTTACCAGAATCTTCATATTTCATTGTTTTTTCTTCTACATCAAATTCTTCCAGTACTTCAGCATCAAATGTATTTTCAAAAGCAGGTTTGGGTTTTTCTAAAGTGTCATGAGGAAGAAGTTCTTTTGGTATAATGAATAAATTAGTGTCATCAAAAGGGGCAGGAAAGTTTGGATTTGTTTTTTCTTCTGGAAAATCAGCTTCTTTTTCATATTTAAGAGTTTTAACTTCTTGAATTTCTTTACGTTTTCTATGAACTGGACCAATATCTGTGATTACAGATCTACTTTTTATTTTTTTTTCTTTTACTGGAGGTTGATTTGCTGGACCAATATCGGTTGTAATATGGGGTTTAATATTTGGGTTTTCTTCAGTAGGGGAAGAATATCCGACTGGTGTATTTTTGCCATCGGGATCTGTTGGATCTGCAGAAATTGCTGGTTCTGGTTTTAAAATATGCTCCCAATTTGTAGACGAATTAAAATCTTCTTCATCTAGGTCTGGAAGGCCACTTATTCTAATTAAATCTTCATATGTATCGGCTACTAATTTGGTTGATTGTGGTTGGATTGGTTCTGTTGTTAGGGGTAAATCAGCTATTATTGTTTGTGGTTCTAAATGATGGTCTTGAATTCCTGGTTGAGTTGTTTCTTCTTCTGGAAATTTTAAATTATTATTGGAGTCTTTTATTTTTCTGGATACTCCCATTTTTTTATAAGCTGCTTTGATTATTTTTTCTTTTATTTCTGGATTTGGATGGGGCGTATTTTCCAACCTATTTAAATAAGCTAATTTTTCTTCCAAGGTCATTTTTCTATTTCTTTTCACACAGATCACCTAAGAATAATTCAAGTTGATATTAAATTGAGGATTTACTTACTTTTGATGATTAAAATATATAAAATTTGTGGTTGAAAAGAACTCTTTTTGCTTATTTTTTGAATAATTTGTAGTTTTTTTGTAAAGCAGAAATGGCTGCTAATTTACCAGTAGTTATGAATTCTAAAGTAGCTCCACCTCCAGTTGAAACATGGGTCATTTTTTTATCCAATTTTAAGTTTCTAATCATTTCAGAAGTTTCTCCTCCCCCGATGATTTTGACTCCAGAATGTTTGGCCAAGAAATTAGCAAGTGATTTTGTACTTTTGTCAAATGGTTTTACTTCAAAATAACCTACTGCTCCATTCCAAATAATTGTTTTTGAAGCATCGATATATTTTTTAAAAAGTTTGACTGATTTAGGACCAATATCAAACCCGATTTGATGAGTAGGCATTTGATTAACAGAAACAATGGTTGATTTTGTGTTGGAATGACTAGCTGTGACAGCAACAATTGGTAAAACTATTTTTTTAGCTGCTCTTTTTTTCAAAATTTTTTTAGCTCTTCTAATAGATGTAGTATCGGTATTAGACATTCCTACATGAAAACCTTGCGCTTTAAGAAAAGAAAAGGCTAGGGCACCACCAATTAAGATGTGATTGGCTTTTTTAAGAGCTTTTTCAATTAATTCTATTTTATCTAATTTAGCCCCTCCAATAATCCAAGTTAATGGCTTTTTTGGTTTAATAACTTGGTTTAAATGTTTAATTTCTTCCTTGAATAAAAAGCCGATACTTCCTGAGATGAATTTAGTTATGGCCGATACTGAAGCATGTTTTCTGTGAGAAACACCAAAAGCATCGTTAATATAGAAATCAGCTAAATTAGCAAGAGAATGAGCAAAAGCATAATCATTTTCCATTTCTTCTTTGTAGAAACGAAGATTTTCTAAAACAAAAATGGTTTTTGATTTTCCTTTTTCTATTTTTTCTTTAATGTCTTTGCCGATGCAATTATTAAGTTTGATTATTTTATTTTTAGGTAATAGTTTTTTTAATTCTTTAGTTAGTGAAGCAATACTTAATTTAGAATTAACTTTTCCTTTTGGTCTACCTAAATGGGTGCAAATGATAATTTTACAATTTTTTTGTAAGAGATATTTAATTGTAGGTAATGAAAGTTTTATTTTGGTGTCGTCTAGAATTTTATTTTTATTAAATGGAACATTCCAATCTGTTCTAACAATTACTTTTTTATTTTTTAAATTTAAATCTGTTAAGAACCTTATTTTTTTCATTCCACACCTCTTTTGAAATTTTTATTTCTTAATCATTTATATTTCTTTTGATTTTTGATTTAAGTTTAGTGGGAATTGAGATATAGAACTATTTTTCATCAATAGAAACCTTTATTAATTGTTTAATTATTCTTTTAACAATTATATTTATTTTATATAATTAAAAAAAGAAAAAATGAGGTGTATTTAAATGAAATCTGGTTTTGATAAGTTAATAGTTGTTATTTCTGTTTTGTTGTTGGTGTTGGTTGCTGGGATGAGTGTGTTTTTGAATGATACTGGTGATTTTCCAGAGTTAAAAAGTAATGTGTTGACAGGGGCGTCAGTGTCAAAATTGGCAGAATCTGGTAAGGATGGAATAAAAACAACTAGTCGTGTTGGTGTACAACAGAGTACAACAAATTGCTGGAGCACGGCAAATAGTGATAGTGAATCTGCGTGTGAGGCTAATGATGATTGTGTTTGGCATTCAGATGCATGGGGAAGTTGGTGTGAATTAAAAGGGTGTTGGAATTTAGAAAGTGAAACTGCTTGTAGTGAATCAAACACTTCTGCTTCTGCAAATTATATTAATAAATCTTGTTCTTGGTCAACTACTTCTGAAACTGGTTGGTGTACTGAAGTTGATTGTTGGAATTATGATGGAACTAGTGAAAATACATGTACAAATAATATTGCTGGATTAAATTGTTCTTGGGTAGATGAATATGATGAATCCAGTTATAGTTACCCTTGTGAAGGTCCACCTGAAAAACAGTGTTGGACTTATCAGTCAAATGATACTTGTTTAAATGTAACTGGATGTACTTGGGGAGCTTGTGAAAGACAAAGTTGTTATGATCAAACAACATCTACTGCTTGTGTAAGTGAAGTAGGATTTAATGGACAAGCTTGTAAATGGAATTCTCAATATGCTTATTGTTATGAATCTGGATGTTGGGACTATACTGATTCAACTACTTGTACAGATAATGGATGTAGTTGGAGTGGAGGTAGTTGTTCTAAAAAATATTGTTCTGATTTTGGATATCAAAATGAGTCATTTTGTACAGATAATACTGCCGGACTTAGTTGTAATTGGAATGATCCTTGGTGTGAGGAAAGTAGTTGTTCTAGTGTAGTAACTCAAGGAGCATGTCAAAATTCTAATTCTAGTTCTGGAAAACCTTGTGTTTGGGAGACTTATTCAGGAGGATATTGTGAAGAAATTGAGTGTTGGCAATGGGATGGATATAAAGAAGGTGGAAATGAATCTAATTGTTTGGCCAATTCTACTTTTTATGGATTAGGTTGTACTTGGAATAATGATAGTAAAGGTGTTGGTGGAGTTGATGGATGGTGTTATAAAGATAGTAGTGCAGATGATTGTACTGGGATTACTAAAGAAAGAGATTGTATAGATACCCATTATTGTTTCTGGAATTACACTGCAAATACTTGTCAAGAACCTGGTGCAGGATCAACTACAGAATGGGTAGCTTGGTATCCAGGATGTGAGTTGTTTTCTGGAGAAAGTTCGTGTACGAATGTGACTGGATGCCAATGGGTTGTGAGTGAAGATCTTTGTAGTGGTAATGTCACAATAACTGATTCAGATCCAGGTGTTGGGGGAATTCGATGTGAATATATTAACAACTCAAATATGTGTACGAAAATGACTATGCTTCCCCATTGTTGTGAATGGCAAGCAGGAAGTTGTACGGAAAATAAATTAACAACTAAATGCTGGGATCAGATGGAAGAACTTCCAGAAGGAGGAAGTTATTGTGAAGATTATAATGCATTTACAGATCAAACTATTTGTAATAAAATAGCAGGAGATCCATGGTATATGCCTTGTAAATGGGATAATAAAAGTACTACAGATTCAGGAGATGATCGTTGTATCTTTAAGTTTGATCAAGTTTTTGATGCTGGAGAGGAGAATCTTATTTATCTAGATAGTAAACAAACTTGTGAATCTGCTGGTGGGAAATGGGTAGTAGATATGTATGCTAGTACAAATGATCCTGCTTCTGCGGTTGCTTTATCAATGGGTCATTGTGAAGAAGATTTTGGAGGAAAAAGAAATTGTAATTCAGATTGTTACGCCTGTGATTATAAATCAGATGGAACCAACCATAGTTCTTCAAATGCAGCAGAGTCAGCTTGTTATTCATCTAAATTAGGTATTTGTTCTTTTACTAGTGATTCTACTCAACCTAATGGGTATGGAACTTGTAAGCCAGGAGCTGAATTCAAGAAAGGGATAGCTACTAATTGTGATAGTGATTGTGGTTCTTGTACATATATGGGAAGTGCTACAGCAGCTGAACCAGAATATAAACCTTCTTACTTCTGTAAAAATAGTAAAGTTACTGGTGGTTGTAAATGGATTCCAGATATTGATTATCCTACAGATGAGTCTAGGGGAAGATGTGCAAAGAAAGCAGAAAAAAGTTGTGAAGACAGATGTGATTTATGTACTACCGAAGACCATTGTACTAATTATGGAAAGAAAAGTGGTAATACAACAGCAGATACAGCTTGTACTTGGGAAGCTTCTACAAACACTTGTTCTTTAAAATCTGGTGGAGATCAGATGGAGATTTGCTGGGATGGAATAGATAACAACAATGATGGAAAGATGGATTGTGCTGATGGTCAATGTTGGAGTGATTCTTTCTGTGGAGGAGGATTCATGGCAGGATTTGGAGGTTTAGATTGCTTCGGATATAATACTGGGGCTGAATGTGCTAATGCAGGATGTGCCTGGATTGATGAAAACTGGGGTAGTTGGTGTGATATGCCAGGAGCTAATTGTTGGGCTAATGATGGTAATCAAGCATCTTGTCAAGCTGATGGGAATTGTACTTGGCATTCAGGATTTGGTGGTTTTTGTGAAGAAAATTGGACTGCTGGAGGTACCTGTATGGGTATAAATGAAGAAGAGGCTTGTAATGGCAATGCTACTACTAATAATTGTACTTGGGTAGTTGATAGTCATTTCCAAGATAATTCTGTTGGTGGAGTAATGGGTTGGTGTCAAAGTAATTATGAATATATTGGTGAATGGTATGATTGTATTCAGGAAGTAGATTCTAGTGTTGGGGAAGCTGGTTGTATTAGTTCTGGAACTCAAGATAGTAATGGAAACTACCCTTGTAATTGGCAAAATAGTACTGGGGGAGAAAGTGCAGGTCATGAAGGACCAGAAACCTATGGAGGTGGTTGGTGTGATAGTATGAAATTTGCTTGTCACCAATTTGAAAACCAAGGTACTTGTGAAGATCAAACTAATGCAACTTATAACCATAGTCAATTTTGTAAGTGGAAAACTGGAGAATGGGGGGGCTGGTGTGAAAGTCTTTCTATGAGTGGAACAGATAGTGCTAGTAGTTGTTGGAGTCAAACAACTACGAATGATTGTGAAGCCATAGGTTGTGCTTGGGTTTCAGGATTTTGTGATCCGGTTGGATTTGGAAATGATATGGGCTTTGGTGGAGGAGCAGGTAGTGGATCTTCTATGGGAGGTTCAGGATCAACTTGTTTTAAGTACGATGGAAATCAAAGTGGATGTGAAGAAACTCAAGGGTGTAGTTGGTTTGCAGAAGGTAATGCTTTTTGTGATGTGAAGAAAGGATCTAATTGTCCACAATATAGTTTTAGTAAGGTAGAT
>CAYSWQ010000054.1:0-302 GCA_964434885.1 uncultured Methanosarcinales archaeon
GATTGATTGGACTAGTAGAAAGTAAATTTATTAATTCACCTACATTAATCCAGTTTTCTAAATATCTTCGACTAACTCGAGCAAAATTTCCTACTTTGTTTAAAGGATAAGGGTCAGAAAAAGAGTAAGGGCTGATTATTTCTTGGTAGGCGGAATGATGGCCTTTTGTTCCAAAAAGAATGTGGTTGTAGATTGTTCTAACACAAGCATCAATTCCTTCAGTGTTTCTAAATTCTAATGTGGGTTGTTTCATTTTAATATATTCTACTAACTGCAATAACAGAATTATTGTTATTGTAAAC
>CAYSWQ010000054.1:317-6060 GCA_964434885.1 uncultured Methanosarcinales archaeon
AGCCAACTAGATTTATTATTCGATTGAACTCGGTTTCGATAAGAGGTTTAGAATCAATTACCCAAAGAGCAGGGTTTAAAGGAGATCTTTCTTTAGTTAGGAAAAAAGCACTAATAATTTGATTATCCAAAATATAAATTGGTTCTGGATGAATTAGATGTTCTGGAGAAAGTTGATGGCCATTTAAAACTCCTTGTTTTAGGAATTCTTGAGAATCTGGTTGTTGATAATAACGAATATCTTTTTGAGAATCTCCTTCTGTGAGAATTAAGTCAGGTTTATTTCTTATTTTTTCACCTTCTCTTCTTATTAAAATATCTCTAAGATTAGCATAAATAGTTTGATCACTAGTAAGATTGAAAGGAGTTCCTCCAAATAAAGTAAATAAAACTTGACGATCTTCGATAGTGGTTTGGACTTCTTGAAAATGTGATTGGTTTAGTGTTAATAAGTCCCAAAAACGAAACTCAGGAAGACTAATATCTGATCTGATACAATTGATTAAAGCAGCTCTAATCGCTTCTAAGTTAATATCTGTTAATAACATAGTAACATCATAACCGAGAGCAGTTAATTCATTGTAACAGATTATTTCTTTATTTGCTGGTCCACATCCCCCTCCAATAATAATAATTTCATTCTCTAAACTTTTTTCCTGATGTAATCTTTGAATTACTTGTTGATAATTAGATGGTTCAAATTGTTTATCAATTAATCTTTGGTAATGTAGCATAGCTTGTTGACTAGAATAAAGATTGGCTTGTTCTGGACGTAAATCAAAACAATTTGTAATGTTTCTTTTTATTCCTAATTGGTGTGCTTCTCTAGTTAATTTTTCAGCTAAAGTCGGTTTTATTTTGATTTGAAGGATTGCTTGTAAATTAGTAGGTTTGAGGTTGTGATCTAATTGGCAAAATTTTTGACCAACTAATTTTTCTTCTTCTTGATCGGAAATACCTAATAAAACATTAGTGTACGCTTTTAAAAAATCAAGATGGTTTAATTCATCTAAAGAACAATTTTCTTTTAACCGATCTGCAGTTTCTTGTCCGCGAATAATTTTAATTTCTTCATAATAATCTTCAATAGGGGTTGAATCATTATATTCAAAAACAGCATCTTTTACTTCCACTGAAAGCTGACCATTTAATCTAATAATATCTTTAGTTAAATCTGACAAAGTTAAATGACTAAAAGTTGGTTCGAGGTCAATTTTATATTTAACTGCGTTTTGAATTGTTCTCATCAGATTATGAAATTGACGGGTTAATTTATCATGAATTACATATTTACCCGAGACGTCAATAGAATGAATAACTTGTCCCAGTAAACCAACTAATTCTTCAGGTGGGTCTTGTAAGTTTTTTAATCCGGAAATAACTTTGGGAAAAGATCCTAAGAATGCTTTTTTTCTAAAGATTATGCCTAGTTCGTAGAGATGTTCGTTATGACATTGTTCATGGAAATCAATAACTTCATTAGCAATATCTCGGAATTGTTCATATCTAACCATGTAAGAACAATCTAGCATGGTTTGATTTATTTCATTGAGATTTTCTCTTACTTTTTTAGGAGCTTGAACTGCTTTGAGAATTGTGGTGAATGAAGTTAAAACATCAGCAACCCATTCGTTTGATTTATCTTTCCAACTTTCAAATAATTCATAAGCCCAATCTACTCCTTCTGGATGAGTTGATCTTAATTCTTCTAGTTTATTAGTAAAATTTTTAGGTAAAGGTTGTAAACTAGAATGAATGAGTGCTTCAATTCCTCGCTGACTACCCATATGCATTTTTGTTTAACTTTAGCGAGGTATTAAGATGAATTATGAGTTTCGAAAGGGAGTGCTAATAACCAAGGTTGTTGTTGTTTTGGCATAATTGGAGTTTGTATCTTTTGACATGATGGAGACCAAACTCTGATCTTCATTTGCCAGGAAATGATTTCTTTGAGGGTGTTTTCCATTTTGAATTAACCAAAAAATTTATATATTTCTTAACCTCCTAAAGTGTTAACCTTTAGCGAGGTTTGGTTGGGAGGAGGAACTTGTTTCTCCTTCCTACCTTTTCTGCTATTGTTATCTGTAGAAGTTAATAATGCTCAGGATTAAAAGTTTGACTATATCTAACTAGTGGAAGAGAAAGAATATAAATCTTTTTAATATATTTTTTATCTATTTGCAGAATCGAGAGGGGTTGTTGGTATTTTGGGAATGAAGTTTAGGGATTTTGTAAATAAATCAAACTATTATTTTGTAAATAAAAGACCCTTATTTTATACTTCTTCTTTCATTGGTAAAAGTGGTTTGGCAACCGGATTTAATGCTGCATTAACAAGTAAAGCTACGAATGATTTGGATCCTTTTAAATTAGATGAAGTTGGAGATAAATTTCTAGAACGAGGTAAAGAATATCTTATTTGTCAAAACGATGTTGGTAGAATATCTCACTGTAATCTTTTAGTTTCATCAAACAATCTCTTTAACTACTTTAGTTGTATTAATTTAAGACGAATGTAAAATCAACTTAGTTAGAGGTTCTTTCGTTTAATTAACAATTGAACAAAATCTTTTTTTAATCTTTTCGCAACAACACATTTTTCCTTATGTTTTTTGGGGTATTCAGGTCTGAGTGGGCCGGGGATTATTACAATTTCTTCTTCATATCCAGACACCCAAGAGTAGATTGAATGCAAAACCCCAGTACCTGGTTTTGGTTGCGGAGGTACAAAATGATTAATAAAAGTAAGAATCTGATTGATTGTTCTAATAAAAGTTATACTCAGTCTCTCTATTTGCTCATCTCCTTCTCTGTAACCTTGGTGAATCTCTATTTGTTTTTTAAACTCTTCTTCCAACAATAAAGCTTTTTCAAATTCTTTTTTTGCTTTCAATAGTAAGATAATACATTGCTCTTCTTGCCAAACTCTATTTCTCCAAACTCCATCCTCATCTTGATAAAAATTATATTTTTCATCACCATTTACCGTATGATAAATAAGTTTTTCATGTGTGGGGATATCTTCTTCCTCAATAAAATGAAAATGGTCGCCCCCAAGATGTTTTTTTATGTATCTAGCAATGTCTAGGTCATTAAAATCCGTAAGTTTAGCTTCAGTTAAGTTTTTCACTCCATTTTTAATACAAATAAATTCTCCTGCTTCTTCTTTCCATAATTTTTTTTCAAAGGCTTCTTGTTCTTCTTCAGTTCTGACCATAATTGGATTAAACCAAACTAATAAATAAAGCTTTCCTAAAAACCTCCGTTTATTTTATTCTGATATTTTCCGAACAAATAGGTGGTTTTTATAGGGGAGTATATTATTTACTAATAAAAATATCAAACACCAAAGCCAATAACCTTAGGTTCCCACTCTTCTTCTTTCTCAGAGCGGTCATAAACATTTATTGCTTGCAATAAGTCTTTGTCATAGATATAGGTTTCTTCTGGTTGGATTAAGGAATTAGGGGAATCACTTTCAATAAAATATTTGATTCGGTTTAAAGAAGCAAGCTTGAGTATTTCTGCGATGTCTGCTCCATTCATTCCTTTATCAAACATTTGGTGAGCTAAATAAGAAACATTTTCAATGTGATATATTTCCCTATCTGCTTTTTTCTCTTTAGCTTTCATTTGTTTCAAAAAGATATCTTCTACTCCTTCAAGACCAGGTTGGGGGATTTCCAAAACATAATCAAAACGACCAGCTCTTAAGATAGCTGTATCAATATATTCGATATGATTAGTAGCAGCGACAAAAATTAAGCCTTGATTACTCCCCATTCCATCCATTGTTCTTAACCAAACATTAACACAGCGATCTAAAACACCATGAGATTCGTAGCTTCCTCTTTCGCGAAACATTTGCTCTGCCTCATCAACAAATAACATCACTGGTTTATCTGTTTCGGCATGTTTTTGTTTAGCTAAGGCCAACATCTGTTCTAAGTTCTGTTCTGCTTCTCCCACATATTTGCTAATGATTTGGGTTAAAGGTAATTCCATAAACCAACAATCTAATTCTCTGGACATGGCTTTTGCAATCATTGTTTTCCCACAACCAGGAGGACCGTACATTAACAAACCACTGGGTGGTTCAATTCCATAAACAGAATACATTTGTGGATATTCAATGGCATAACCAAAATGTTTAATTTCATTTAAGATAGAATCTAAACCACCAATATCTTCAAAAGAAGTTTCTTCTTCACTCAAAATGATTCCAATACCTTCTTGAACTTTTTCAATTTGTTCTAATTTTTTTTCATACAAGTTAATAATTGTCTTTTGTTCTTTGATAGTTTCTGATTGTTTTTTTAAAATGTTAAGATATTGTTGAATAATTTCATCTTTACTTTTTTTTACTGGTAAATTTTTTCCTTCTTCAGCTCTTTCATCCATTTTAATCAACCACCCTTATTTTTTTCTCTTTTCCAGAATAATAGAAAGTTCTAATTTCACCACATTGGCCCAGTATTTTTCGCGCTCTAGTTAATTGTTTTACAGCTTTGTCGTAACCATCGTTGCTTTTGACTTCATAAATATCCCACTGGTCATTACAAATGCCAACTAAATCTAATTCTCCAGCTACTTGATTGGAATTAGGAAGAGTATATTCAACATTTCTAAGAATTACTTGGTAATTAGCTTTGACTTTTTCTTCTAATTCTTCAATAATTTGGTCGTGTTTAGATTTAGCCATTTTAGCGAGGTTGTGTTCTAAATCACATCATACAAAATAAATTCCCTTGCCAAAGGAGGCGCATTTTTTACCCGATAAGTAACTGAAAGGGTGAAAAATCCCTGCGCCGTGCAAGGTATTTATTTTGGTTCTTTTTGATTTAGAACCTAAGTTTACTAATTATAAAGAACCCTATCAATGCTACTTGGGGTGGCCAGGGACAGGGTTCTGTTTCTTTTCAGTTGCTGTTTTTTTCTTCTCTGCTACCATTTTAATGATTTCATCAGCATGTCTGATAGTGTGATCGGCAATAGATATTATTTCATTGGAAGGAACAGCCATTACTAATTCAGAATTAAGTCCTCGACCATTCAAAATATAAGCTCGAACTAAACCCATCCACACATATTTGTTTCCTCGTTTAGCAAAAAAGGGCCCTCCAGAATTACCTTGCATAATGCGAACACTTAAGATATTAGTTTTAATTCCTCGGAAATTACGCAAAGGATTACTAACTACTCCTTTAGTCATAGCTTTGAACATTCCACCAGGAAAACCAGCAACATATATTTCTTCTCCATATTTCAAACTACTAGAATCTCCAAAATATGAATTACCTAAAACATTAATTTTTTGTTTAGTTCTTAATACTGCTAGATCTTTAATTGGGTCTTCGTAAACCAATTCAAGTTTGATATCATCGCTAGTGTCTTGATCAAATTTGGAATCAATAATTGAAGTTAAAGTTTTTCCTCGATGAAAAACCAATGGGCCATAACGATGTTTTTTCCCACCTAAAACATGGCGATTAGTAATTAAATAATAATATTCTCCTGCTTTTCGATAGCCAAAGCCGGAACCTAAAAAACTTTTTTGTAAATTTAAACCTTCTTTGGTTTTATATTCTGCCTTCACCCTAAGACAATAGGAAGTATCAATTAATTGGTCTAACGAATTAGCTTGGTGGTTACCTTGTAACATGATTCTATTTTTTTCATGGTACTCTTGTGGTTTAATGACAGAACAACAACTGCTAGCTCCAAGTAAACTAGCAGCAGCAATA
>CAYSWQ010000055.1:0-5691 GCA_964434885.1 uncultured Methanosarcinales archaeon
TAAAAGCTTTAGCCTTATTTGGGATTTATCTTTTAGTGAGGGTAGGAGTAATTTTCTTTGTATTTAGAGGAATTAAAGAAAGAAAATTCAAAGAAAAGATCTTTATGTCTTTGAACTCATCTAAAGGGGTAGCCGTAGCCACCGTAGTTTTTTTGCTAGTGGCTCAAGGTATTGGTGGTAAAAGCTTGATTGATTTAGGAGTATTATTCATCTTGTATTCATTGATACTTAGCACCATAATTGCTAAAAGTAATAGGTACTTTTTAAAATTTAAAAAACCAACCTCTTCTACGAAATGATACTGGAAACTGCGTTATTAAAAAATTTTTTAGTTGCCTTAGCACTAGGAGCATTAATTGGTTTGGAAAGAGAGTATTCTCAATACAAAGGCAAATACAAATCTTTTGCTGGAATTAGAACTTTTCCTTTAATTGCCTTGTGTGGTAGTTTAATTGCTTATCTGGGTAAGATAGTTTCGGTTTGGATTTTAATTGTTGGAACTTTAATTTTTTCCGGATTGATTATTGCTGCTTATTATTCTTCTTCTGTTAAATCAAAATATCATGGCATTACCACCGCTTTAGCTGCGCTAATGGCTTTTATTTTAGGAATAATTACCATCCATGGTCCGATGATTTTAGCAGTTTTAGTTGGTATCGTGGTGGCTGTCTTATTATATGCTAAAAATTTTCTTCATCATTTTGCTAAGAAAATAAAAAAAGAAGAGTTAGTAGATACCTTAAAATTCGCAGTTATTGCTTTTGTAATTCTTCCTTTTCTACCTAACCAAGGATATGGCCCACATCAAATCTTTAACCCTTTTATTATTTGGTTAATGGTGGTTTTTATCTCTGGAATTAGTTTTGCTGGTTATATTCTGATGAAATGGTTTGGGGAAAGAGGAATAGAATTGGCCGGTGTTTTTGGAGGTTTAGTTAGTAGTACTGCAGTAACCACTAGTTTCGCAGAGCGAAGTAAGAAAGAGAAAAAAATCTTGTTTTCTTTAGTATTGGGAGTAGTTTTAGCTAACTCAATTATGTTTATTAGAATTTTGATAGAAGTATTTGTCATCAACCGAACTTTATTGAACAAAATGATTATTCCTCTTGGAATTTTATTTTTAGTTTCCTTAATTTTTTCTGGTCTTCTTTTTCGTAAAGCCATTCAAGTCAAAAAACATAAATTAATTTTGGGCTCTCCATTTACATTAAAACCTGCTCTGAAATTTGGTTTATTTTTTGCTGTAATTTTAGCTTTAGTTAAATTAGCTGATGTTTATTTATCTACCAAAGGAGTATACTTAGTTAGTTTCATTTCTGGTTTTGCTGATGTAGATGCCATTACTGTCTCTTTATCTCAATTAGCTAAAAAAGATTTGGCTATGGCAATTGCTCAAAAAGGAATCTTAATCGCTGCCCTAACCAATGTTGCTGTCAAGGGAGGAATCGCTTATTTCTTCGGCTCTAAAGAATTTGGTAGAATTGTTTTAGCCCTCTACTTTGTTTTAATCTTGATTGGCGCAGGGGTTATTTGGTTGTTTTAATAAGAAACAACTTTAACATCTTCTTTTTCTTCTTCCACTTCTTCCTGCTTTTCTCTCAAACTAGATAACTTAGCCAAATCAATCACTGGTTCTTCTGCTGTTTTTTCAGTTTGGGTAGAATTATCTCCAAACATATTTACAAATGCATTCTGGTTAGCACCACCAACATCACCATTCCCTGTATTGTTTGTATTATTCAAATCACTAGTTGAAGAATCACCTAAACCACTAAACACATCATTATCTGAAAAAGCATCTTTTCTAGAAGATAAAAACTCATTCTTTTCATTATTAACTATATTAGAAAGCAAATTGATGACTTTATGTATCTCTTCTTTAGAATCCTCTTTTGTATCGATCGTGATTTTCATAACAATAGTAAATTTTCAAGGTTTATAATCTTTTCTTTTGAGTTCTTCTATGGATTTATCAACATAAGTCTGTATTTCCTCAGGAAGTTTCCCCAATACCAAATCTTTATATTGGTCCGGTGTTCCATTTAATCTTAACTGTAAATATAAACCAATAACTTTTTTGATAGTGTCTTCTTTTCCAAGAGCAGAAGGGTTTTGAATTAAATTTACTCCTAATTCTTCCACTTTACCATCTAAACTCTTTTTCATAACCAAAGAATTAAACAACAATTTATTAAGATTTACTTTCTCTAGAATATATAAATTAATTTATTTAACCAAAACACCATTAACAGTGTCAGCTTGACCTGGTCTAGAAGTAATTTTCACTTTTCCTAATTTAGTTTCCACAATTGCCCCTTTAGTAAGGATGTTTCGTCTAACTAAGTTTGGATTGGCTGGATTTTCTAAAACATTCACAATTTCAGTTTTTTGGGTTTTTCCTTTAGAATCTGTAACACTAACTTCTTTTGCTGACAAAAGAACTTTCTTTTGGTTTCCCCCAATAGTTCTAATTTTTTTAACTTTCTTTTCTTTTAACAAAGTTAAAGTTGGCTTACGAGCTAATTCGTCCTTCCTTTTAGTTCTAGCTGAATGGTATCTTCCACCAGATACTTTTCTTTTAGATTTTGTTTGTGCTCTTGCCATATTTTATGTTTAAAATTGAGTTGGTTTAAAAAGATTACTCTTTTTCTTTCCCATTAATCCTTTCAAAGATATTTTTCTTGCCATTCCAATCCAATGCTTCTGCTAAAACTTCTTCAATGGTCTCTACTGGAACAATCTTGATTTTCTTCGCTTTATTCTTATCCAAAACAATATCTTTCATATTGCTTTTGGGTACAATAACCGTTTTAATGCCTGCATCTACTGCTGCTTCGACTTTACTACTTACTCCCCCAATTGGTAATACTTTCCCTCGCACTGACAATGAACCAGTCATGGCTACATCTTGTTTAATTGGAACTTCTTTCAAAGCAGAAATGATTGAAGTAGCCACCGCAATACTAGCAGAATCTCCTTCTACTCCTTCATGAGTCTGTAAAAATTGAACAAAAATATCTCTGGTTTCTTTAATATCTTCTCCAAAGTATTTCATTACGATTGCTGAAACATTTTTAACTGCTTCTTTTGCAATCTCTCCTAGTTTTCCAGTTGCAATAATCTCAGATTTCTTACCTCCCATTGTTACTTCAGATTCAATTGGTAATAATATTCCAGAATATGCTGCTCCCGAACCAATTACTGCTAAACCATTAACTCGACCAATTCTTTTTCCTTTAGTCACAATTACTTCATATTCTTTTTTCTTTTCAATCATATCATCAGCCATTTGCTGTTCTAATGGTCTAGCTAATTTCTTAGCTTGTTGAACATGTCTTCTTTCTACCAAATTAGCTTTCTTTTCTTTAGCTAAATCTCCCGCTGCTCTAACTAATCCACCTAACCCCCTTAACCTTAAGGTCAGATGTCCTTTTCGATTAGCTCTTCTTCTTGCTTCTTGCAGGATTTCTAAGACTGCTTCTCGAGAGAAGTGAGGAATTTTACCTTTTTCTTTTTCCACTTCTTGAGCTACAAAACGAGCAATTTTCCTTCTGTTGTCTGGAGTATCTTTCATGGTGTCTTTCATATAAATTTCATAACCATAACCCCTAATTCTAGATCTCAAAGCAGGATGCATATTTTTGATAGTATCTACATTTCCTGCTGCAATTAAAATAAAATCACAAGGTACTGGTTCACTTCTAACCATTGAACCAGAACTTCTTTCTGATTGTCCTGTAATTGGAAATTTCTTTTCTTGTAAAGCTGATAACAATTCTTGTTGCGTTCTTGGATGTAATGTGGCAATTTCATCAATAAACAAAACTCCTTTGTTAGCTTTATGGATTAGTCCAGCAACTACTCTTAAATTAGCAGGAGTCCCTAATCCTCCACTTTGGAAAGGATCGTGTAAACAATCTCCTAATAATGCTCCAGCATGGCTACCTGTTGCATCATAAAACGGAGATTTCTTTTGATCAAAATTATCTACTATCAATTTGGGGTTTTGAATCTTTGATTGACCCAGGTTCATTCTTGGGCCCATATTTAATAAAAATACTAGGCCTACTAAGAATAACATTCCTCCCAGAAAAAATGCTGTAAACATCAAATCAGATTTGTATGTGTGTCTAATCCACCAAGGGGCAATCATAGCCGCAATAGCTAATATGAAAAACAAAAAATTATAATTTTTAAACAATTGTTTTGCTTGTAATTGTGATTTTTGAACTTCTTCTCTTCCTGTACCTGCTTGAAGAGTTTTAATTAATGGCATATTTTCATCATTTGGGTTAGGCAAAGAAATAATGTCTTGGAGTTTCTCTTTCGGCAACAATTCTGCTAAAGCTACTCCTAACATTGACTTCCCAGTACCAGGTTCTCCAATTAGTAAGATATGTCTTCTTTGGAGAGCAGTTTTATGTATTAAATCAACTGCCTCATCTTGACCAATAACTTGATCAATGACTTTTTTAGGTACTTTAATTTCTTTTGTGGTTTTCATCTTTTAATCAACTGATTAGTTAATTACATTAATAATTACTTCAGTAACTAATTAGTTAACATTTCAAGAAGAATGCTATTTAAAAAGATTGTGTTTTTTTACTATTAAGTAAGAAAGTTAATTTGGTGGTGGGCTTCTCTTTGCTTTACTTTTTCTCAAATTTCTCAATCTAAATTTAACATTTTTTAAACGATTAAAGATATTTTTATCTTTCGGATTTTCTCTCAAAAAATAAAGTGTTTTAACATTCCCATATTTTAAATGAAATTGATTTAAATCATTCAGCAAAGGAACTTGATAAGAATGACTTTTTTCCATTCTAATAAATCTCTCTACTGAAAAAAATCTTTCTTTCAATCCTTTTTTATTTAACTCCTTCTTACTTTCTTCAACTGGAGCCATTGGTTTATTTTCAGTTACCGGAATAACTACTCTTTTATTGCCTGCAGATTGAATTACCTTTTTCCACTGCCCTTGTTCTATCTTTTCTCCTTTCTCTTTCTCTTCTCCTGGTTGATAAATTACGTTTCCATTTTGTTGCGATAAAACCCGTTGACTTTTTCGATATAACCATAAAATTATTACTATTAACAATATTGATCCAAGTGCAAATAAGACCACATTTAAATTCAATTTAATTTCCTTTTTCAAACCTTTGGGTTGTTGTAAGACAACTTTTGTTTGATTGCCAGTGTTATCCAAATAAATAGTTCGGTGGGAATTGGCTTGGTAATTTTCAAATCCTACTTGCACTTGGAATTTGTAGTTGCCAGTAGGTAAATTCTTAGGTAACCAAATTTTGGTTTTTTCTGTTTTCTCTTCAAATGAACCCAAATAAATTGTATCTCTACCTGAACTCACTTTCTTCCCTTCTTTCTCTAACCAGAAATCAATTATTACATCTCCACTGATATTGGCCATTCCTTTTATGAAATAAGTAAACTTCAGTAAATCATCTTTTCCTATTGGAGATTCAATATCAATTATTTTTACATCAAACAATTTTACACATTTATTATAATAACAGGTTTTATCTTCTGGACAATGATCATTACTTGTACATTCTGGTATCTCTGCAGCAAATGCTTTTTGAGGTTCTTTTATTTCAGCAGATCTACTGCTTCCCCCACCTCCTCCGCCACCAGTTGTGCCAGGGCTGGAAGTAGGCGCAGCTTGAGTTCCCCTAA
>CAYSWQ010000056.1:0-5515 GCA_964434885.1 uncultured Methanosarcinales archaeon
GATGCCCCTTCCATAAAACCTTGTTCCACGTTGTCCATTTCATCTTCGTCTTCCATAACTTCTCTTCCTTCTTGAGTATAAGGGTCTTCTTCTTTGGTTCCAGTATGAAAGTCGTCTTTAATTTCTTCAGTAGTTTCTTTAGGTAATATTCCTTGTTCTTCGGCTGGATAATCTTTGCTTTCATCAACGTTAGATTTCACTTTCTTTTTTTTAGTTTCCATATTCTTAGGAAATAGTTTTAATATAAAAGGATTTGGGTTTTAGACAGGTAATCTTATTTAGGTTTGACTAATCCAGCAATAACTTCTCCAGAAAAAAAACCAGGAATTTCCATTTTCCATTTACCTGAATAGGCCTTAGGAGTCTCACGAGTTCCTTGGTAGTTTAATTTTAAAACTAAATCTTGATTCGATCGATTAACAAATTGATAATAGTATTGATCCATTTTTTTAATAAACATCCCATCATAGTATTTGTTAATTTTTTTCTCTTCAACTACTGGAAACCCATTTGAACCATTTAATAAAGAATTCCTGACAAAAAGAAATAATCCTTGGTTAACTATCATTTCTACTTCACTATTGTTAATATGGGTAATCCCTGTTCCAGGAGTTAAATAAGCCGGAACTTCTGGAAATTTTAGTTTAGCATGAAGATTATCCTCTTCAATACTGACTTGGGATAGATATCTAGCTTGAGGAAGATACATCTCCAATAATTCGTTGGTTTGCTTATCTGGTAATTTCATATAAACTTGGGTAAAAATCAAATTATAAATAATTAAGATGTAAGTTAATTTACCACAATTCCATTAAATTTTTATAGTGGTCTTTAGAAAATCAAAAAATGATTGAGGAATTGATTACATTGGGGTTTTGTAAAAATGAAGCCATTATTTATTTAGAATTACTTTCCAAAGGAGCATTGAAAGCTGGAACAATTAGTAAGAACACTTTGATTAACCGAAGAACAACCTATGATACTTTACAAAGATTAATTGAAAAAGGTTATGTTAATTATGTAATTAGTTCCAACCAAAAAATCTTTCAGGCTGTTGATCCCATAATTATTGAGGAAAAAATAAAAGAAAAGCAGGAAAAAATAAATGAACTCTTGCCTAAACTTCAAACAATTTATAGTGAAAATAAAGAAGAGCAAACAGTTCAAGTGTACAAAGGAAGAAGAGGAATTCGTGTTGTGATGAATGAAATATTAAAATATAATTCTTATGTTAGTTTTGGTTGTAATGAAAAATTTCCACAAGTGATGAAACATGATTATTTTATTTTTCAGAAAAAAAAGAAAAAATTAAGGATTGAAGGGAAAACTTTATTACCCTTATTTCTCAAAGGAAAAGATATTATTAAAACAGCAATAGCTGAATTCAAGTATGTTGAAGAAACAAATCCTCAACCTATCTCTACCACAATTTATGGAAATAATGTAGCAATCGTTGTCTGGAGTGATATTCCGGTCGCCACAGTAATTGAAAATAAAGAATTAGCTAAAACTTATACTGAATTATTTTATTCCTTGTGGAATAAAGCAGTAGAATGAATGACCGATTAAGGAAAGAATATTTAAACTAGTAGTATATTTTTATTTTAAAATGATAGACTCAACTGAAGAAATAAAATTAAATAAAATTAATGATTATATTTGGGAAATTCCCAAAACTGGTAAGATGAAGGTTCCCACTAGAATTTTTGCTTCGGAGAAATTATTAGAAAAGATGAAGCAAGATAAAACTTTGTTTCAAGGAAGGAATATGGCAATGTTGCCAGGAATTTACAAAAATGCAATTATCCTCCCGGATGGACATGAAGGGTATGGCTTTAGTATTGGTGGTGTTGCGGCATTAGATTATGAGAAAGGAGGTATTTCTCCAGGAGGAATTGGTTTTGATATCAATTGTGGAGTGCGTCTTTTGGCAACTAACTTGAATGCAGAAGAAATTACTCCTAAGGTTAAAGAATTATTAGAGAGTCTTTTTAAGAAAGTCCCAGCAGGACTAGGGGGGAGCAATATTACTGTTACTTCTGAAATATTAAATGAAGTTTTAGATAAAGGTGCTAAATGGGCGGTAGAAAATAATTATGGTAATGAAGAAGATTTAGCCAATTGTGAATCAAATGGTTGCATGGAAACAGCTGATTCAAGTGCTGTTTCGGAAAAGGCTAAAAAAAGAGGTCGGAAACAATTAGCTACTTTGGGTTCGGGCAATCATTTTTTAGAAATTCAAGCCGTGGATGAGATTTTTGATAAAGAAGTGGCTGAAGCTTTTGGATTTACAGAACCCGGACAAGTAGTAGTAATGATTCATTGTGGTTCTAGGGGATTGGGACATCAAGTTTGTTCTGATTATTTGCGAAAAATGGAAAGGACTTATCCAGATTTATTGAAGAGTTTACCAGATCGGCAATTGATTTATTCTCCAGCTGGAAGTGAATTGTGTGATAAATATTTGAAAGGAATGAGTGCGGCTGCTAATTTTGCCTGGTGCAATAGACACATTATAGGGCATCAAACTCGTGAGGCATTTAAACAGGTTTTTCCGGAAGTTAAAATGAAGACTGTTTATGATGTTGCTCACAATATTTGTAAAGTGGAAGAACATGAAATTGATGGTTCAGTTAAGAAAGTATTTTTACATCGAAAAGGAGCAACTAGAGCTTTCCCCCCAGGACATCCAGAATTATCTCCAGTTTACCAAAAAACAGGTCAACCTATTTTGTTGCCAGGAAGTATGGGTACTGCTTCTTATGTTTTAGTTGGTACTGAAGAAGGCATGAAAGCAACATTTGGTTCAACAGCACATGGAGCTGGTCGGGTTATGTCGCGTCATGCTGCATTGCAAAAATTTAGAGGAGAACAAGTTAAAAGAGATTTAGAAAGTCAAGGCATTGCTTTGAAAGGTGCTTCTTGGAAAGGTGTTGCAGAAGAAGCCCCTGGAGTGTATAAAGATATTGAAGAAGTAGCTAAAGTTTCTCATGAAACAGGTATTGGAAAGAAAGTTGTTCGGTTGAAACCTCTTGGTGTGATTAAAGGTTGATTTTGATGATTAATAATTAGAAAACTATAAAAACTAAGTCTTATTGTAGTGAGATATGAAACCTTATGAATTTTTACCACATACAGCAGATGTACGAATTGTAGCTAGAGGAAAAGATTTGGCAGAAGCCTTTGGTAATGCTGCTTACGCTATGACTGATGTTGTTACAGATCATTTTAAAATTGAGAAGAAGATTGAGAAAAAGATTTCAGTTAAGTCTGAGAATCAGGAATCTTTATTGTATGATTTTTTGGAAGAGTTTTTAATTTTAATTGATTCAGAAGGTTTTTTGTTAGCTGAAATTTTAGAGATTAAGATTGATGGTTTGAAGTTAGTTGCTAGAATAGTTGGCGATACTTTTTCTGAGAAGTATGAAACCAAGACTCATGTGAAAGCAATGACTTATCAAGAGATGATTATTAAAGAAGAAAGTGATGGAGTTGAAATTAGGTTTATTGTTGATATTTAAATCACTATTGAATGAAAAGCAATTAATATAAAGTGAAATAAAATCTTGAGTATAATGGCATTGATTTATATTATTGAATTTTTTATTTTCTCATTTATTGGTTGGATTCTTGATTCTGGATATAGGTCGATCGCAAAAAGAAAATTGATTAATGCTGGATATTTTAGAGGTCCAATTTGTCCAATTTATGGGATTGGTGGTTTAATTTTGGTTTTCTTATTGCAGTATTTTAATTTTTTACATATTTTTTGGAGTTTAATAATATCTTCTTTTTCATTAATATTTTTAGAATATGTGGGTGGTATTTTTAGTGAGAAAGTATTAAAAGTTAGATTGTGGGATTATTCGGAAACTACATTTAACATTGGAGGACATATTGATTTATTACATTCTGCTTTCTGGATTATTTTAACAGTGCTTTTTTATTTTTTGATATTTCCATATGTGATTTTATTAGAAAAAATAATTATAATTCCGGAATATTTGAACTTTCCTGGATTATTATTGTTTGTGGTAATGACTATGTGGGTAACCATTAGGAAAAATCCTCAACAATTTTTAGAATTTAGAGGACATATAAT
Source organism: uncultured Methanosarcinales archaeon (assembly GCA_964434885.1). Lineage (GTDB taxonomy): Archaea > Nanobdellota > Nanobdellia > Woesearchaeales > GW2011-AR9 > CAYSWQ01. The sequence goes on from CAYSWQ010000056.1 coordinate 4,103, forward strand.
TGATATGTCTGTTTCGGAATATCAAAAAGTTTTTTCTCATTTTAAGAAATTGTCACGAGCTGAATCACTAACTTTGAAGAAAAAGTGGGTTGAGAGATTGCGAACGCAATTGAAAAATACTGGTGCTAAATTAAAGAATATTGAAAAATTAAAGAAGTTGAAAAATGAATGATATTTTTATTTACTTTCTTCGAATTTAGTTTTTACTTCTTTACCAATACAAACATATAGGCTTGTCCAGTTAATCCTTTGTAAGGAAGAGGAAATTCTTTTTTAATGATTTTAAAATTCTTAGAAAGAAGTTCCATTAATCTTTCTTTAGAATATTCAAAGTGTCCAAAGATAGCTTTATCAAACTTAAAAATCAACCTATAAATTTCTCTTAACTTGTGTCGGAATCTACTTAAGATATATCGATCAATAATAATTAATTTACCGGTTGGTTTTAATATTCGATGAATTTCATTTAGAACTTGTTCTTTATTTTTTAAGTGATGCAAACACATCCTAAAAACAACAATATCGCAAGAATTGTCTTCTAATTCGGTCTGATGAGCAAATGTTTTTTTCAATTTAATATTAGTATTATTTTTGAATTTCTCTCTTGCAAAATTAAGCATGTCTTCAGGACCATCAATCCCGATAATATTCTTGGCTTGATCTGTTAATATTTCTATTGAATTTCAATCATTTGTACAATAAAATCTATCTAGGTCTACTGGAAGGAATTAAAAAAAAAGGAGAGTAAGTTGTAAAATTCATTTTGTTAGAAATGAATTAATGGTTTAATAAGTTATAAACACTGTTGATTGAATTTGATTGAGTATTTTCTAGAATGAATTTATTATAAATCTTTGTTCTTTCAGTACTTTTGACTCTTTGATCATAATCCCTGGCTACTTTTCCTTCCATTAATCCATTGGCCATTTTAATGCAGGTGTATAAACTTAACTCCAGCCATCAGTAAAATTCCGAGAATGAAAACTCCAAAATACAATATGCTCTTTTTTAATTGTGTTTCTTTTCTGATTTCTGGAATTAAATCGGAAGCAGCGATATAGATAAATCCTCCAGCGGCGAAAGGCAATAATAATTCAGCAGTGAGTTTAGAATAATTGGCCAAAAAATATCCAATGATTCCACCAAAAACTGCAGTGAGAGCAGTTAGGAAATTTAAAAATAATGCTTTTGTTTTTTTGAAACCACCATGAACTAACACCCCAAAATCTCCAATTTCTTGTGGGATTTCGTGCAAAGCGACTGCTATTGTGGTTGTGATACCTAAATGAATATTGGTAACAAAGGCGGCTGCAATGACTAAACCATCAATTAAATTATGGACCATATCTCCCACTAAATTCATATAGGCAAATGTGTGAATTTCACATTTTCCATGATGGCAATGTCTCCAAT
>CAYSWQ010000057.1:0-5048 GCA_964434885.1 uncultured Methanosarcinales archaeon
AGAGGCTAAAAGACCAAGTGATTTACCTAAATTAATTGAAGTTTTAAGGCAGGTACAAAAAGAAGACCCAACCATTAAGATTGAGATTAATGAAGAAACAGGAGAACATTTGATGCATGGAATGGGAGAATTACATCTAGAAGTTATTGAAAACCGGATTAAAAGTGATAAAGGTGTAGAAGTACAGACTTCACCACCTATTGTTGTTTATCGGGAAGCAATCCAGAAAGAGAGTCCAGAAGTAGAAGGAAAATCTCCGAACAAACACAATAAGTTTTACATTAAGGTTGAACCTTTAGATCCAGAGATTGCAGCTGCAATTAAAGAAAACAAGATTCCAGAAGGTAGATTTAAGAAGAAAAATGAATCTGTTATTGCTGGTTTAAGAGAAATTGGATGGGATGCTAAAAGTGCAGGCAATGTTAAAGCGATTGTTAATGGGAACATGTTTTTGGATGAAACTAGAGGAATTGTTCATATGAATGAAATTATTGAGATGGTTTTAGACATGTTTGCAGATGTAATGAAAGCAGGACCTTTAGCTAAAGAACCATGTATAAATGTATCTGTTAGTTTAATGGATGTTAAATTGCACGAAGATACAATTCACCGTGGACCTGCTCAGGTTTATCCAGCGGTTCGAGAATCATTACGAGGAGCATTAATGCAAGCTGGACCAATCTTGTATGAACCATTACAAACTTTACGGATTGAAGCCCCTAATGAGTATATGGGTGAATTATCGAAGTTGGTTAGTTCTAAACGAGGACAACTTTTGAGCATGGATCAAGAAGGAGAAATCACTGTGATCTTAGCAAAAATGCCTGTAGCAGAATTGATGGGTTGGAGTAATGATTTACGTTCAGCTACTGCTGGTCGAGGGAATAGTTCATTAGTTGATCAAGTCTTTGAGAAACTACCTAATGAATTACAAGATAAGATTCGTCAGCAGATTGTTTCTAGGAAAGGTTTGAGTGAAGGAGCTCTTGGAGCTTAATTTTTTTGTTTTTTATTTATTTTTTAGTAGTTAATTTTTTAAATGGTTCTAAATTTTTTGTTTGAATGAGTGTAGAAATTTATGGGATGTCGGAATTTAATGATTTAATTAAGGATCAATGTGAGTCATTAATTAGTCATTATGTACGAGAAGACCCGGTGAAATTTTGTTCAGGAGCATTTGTTATTCAACCCAATGGAAGTATTAGAATGTTGCCAAAATTCAAAAAAGATAAGAAAAAAGTAAGGAAAGAATTGGCTTTTTTTGAAGCAACTAAAGATGATTTATCTAGGATAGGGTTAGAAGATCAAGCATTTTATCATTTAAAGAGAATTGAAAAAATTGGGCGACCTTATTCTTTTGAGAATAAAGGTTTTGGAAAGATTAAGGCAGCAAATTTGCGTGGACATGATGTGATTATCCTGGATTTTAATGAGATGATTAGGACTTATGTGTCATCTCTAAGGCCAGATACATATAATAAAAATATGCAAGAATTTAGGCAGATTCTAGCTCATGAAATAACTCATCGAGAATTGGAAAATTGTACATATTTTCAAAATGAAAAAAAATTACGAAGAATAAAAGCGGTATTTTCTAATCAGATTTTTAGTCATAGAACGAGAGACGTGAAAACAGGAAAGGGAATAGATTTATCTGAAGTGGTGGAAATTATGGAATCAGGAAAGATTCAAGACAGTCCATTGGAAGAATTTAGTGTAGAGGAAAGAGAATTCTTATATTTCAAAGGAGTACATAATCCAATACATTATTTGATATTGGATGAATCTTTAGCTTATGCAGTGCAGAATTCATTAACTGGAAGAGATGAAATATTTTTTGATCATTATGTAAATGATGCACAATTATTTGAAGACACCTATTTCGAGTTGGAAAGAAGAATTGATTCAAAAGATAAAGTTAAACCAATAATTAAAGAAGTTATGGGCAGTATAGATTTAGCTTATAATGAGAAAAGAAGCCCGTTAGAAGTGTTGGGAATTATATGATTCTTCTTGTTAAAACTAACCAAAATCTTTATAAATAACTCTTAAAACTAGAAGTTAAAACAAACTCAAATTAAACAGAGAGGTAAAACAATATAAAATGGCAAAAGAAAAACCACATATTAACTTGGTAGTAATTGGTCATGTAGATCATGGTAAATCAACTACTGTAGGTAGATTGCTTTTCGATTCAGGAAATATTGATGAGCAAACTATGAGAAAATTGAAAGAAAAAGCTCAAGAACTAGGAAAAGGCGGCTTCGAATTCGCTTTCGTAATGGATAACTTGAAAGAAGAACAAGAAAGAGGAGTTACCATTGACTTAGCTCACAAGAGATTTGATACTGAGAAATACTATTTCACTATTATCGATGCTCCTGGGCACAGAGACTTTGTTAAGAACATGATTACTGGAGCTAGTCAAGCTGATGCAGGAATTGTTACTGTAGCTGCTAATGATGGAGTTATGGCTCAGACTAAAGAACATATTTTCTTGTCTAAAACATTAGGTGTTGGTCAAATCATCATCGCTGTTAACAAGATGGATATGGTTGATTATGCTGAAGACAAATTTGAAGAAGTTAAAAAGCAAGTTTCTGCTTTATTAACAAGTGTTGGTTACAAATTGGATGAAATTACATTTATTCCAATTGCTTCTTTGAAAGGAGATAACGTAGCTAAAGCTTCTGAAAACATGCCTTGGTACAAAGGAAATACTTTGTTGAAACAATTAGATGAATTCAAAGTTCCTGAAAAACCAACTGAATTACCTTTGAGATTACCTTTACAGGATGTTTATAACATTACAGGTATTGGAGTAGTTCCAGTAGGAAGAGTTGAAACTGGAATTATGAAAGTAGGAGACAAAGTAACTATTGTTCCTGGTCGAGAAGGAAAAGGTGTTCCTGGAGAAGTTAAATCTATGGAGATGCACCACGAGCAGATGCAACAAGCTGAACCTGGAGATAACATCGGATTTAACGTTCGAGGTCTAGGTAAGAAAGATGCTGCACGAGGAGATGTTTTAGGACACTCAGACAAAAAACCTACTGTGGTAACTGAATTTACTGCCCAGGTTGTTGTTTTGAATCATCCAAGTGTGATTACTATTGGATATACACCTGTATTCCACATCCACACTGCGCAAGTTGCTTGTCAAGTAACTAAGATCATTAAGAAGCTTAATCCAGCTACTGGTGAAACTTTGGAAGAAAACCCAGACTTCATCAAGAATGGAGACGTAGCTATCTGTCAGATTAAACCTGTACAGCCTTTAGTGATTGAGAAGCAGGGTGAAATTCCACAGATGAGTAGATTTGCTATCAGAGATAGTGGAACAACTGTGGCAGCTGGAATGTGTACTGATTCTGTTGCAAAAGCAATGGAATAATTTTAATTTTTTTCTTTTAATTTTATATGTTTTCTAAAAAAAAAGTATTACTTATTTATCCTCCATTTTGTACGCCAGCTAGTCCACCTTATTCATTGACTAACTTACATTCTTTTTTACAAGCAAATTCTAACCACCAGATTGAAATATTAGATTTAAATTTGGAATTTCATAAAATAAAGTTTTTTGATTACAAACAATATTATCAACAAAATAAATGGGGAGATTATGATCAAATCACCAAAGAATATCGTAAAGAAACGGCCAAAGTATATTCTGAAAATAATAAAAAAGTAAGGTTGGGTGAACAACCTGAATTATTTGACATTCTTTTGAAAAAAATTAAAGATCAAAAGCCAGAGGTTATTGCTTTTAGTGTTGTTTACTCCAGCCAAGTATTTTACACTTATGCATTGATTAAGCAGCTGAATAAATCAATTAAATGTGTAGTTGGGGGACCAGCAGTTAATGATAAATTAAAAGAAGTGGCTGAAGTAATGTTTAACGAAGTTGAGTTTCTGGAATTCTTATCTGGGAAAGTCAATCATAATGATTTGAATACGAATTATTATTTGGATTATTCTCAATTAAAAGATTATTTTGTACCTAAACTAGTTATTCCATTAAAAACCACTTCTACTTGTTTTTATAGGGGTTGTACTTTTTGTAATCATTATAAGGATGTGTCTTATCAAGAATATTCTTTGAAAATAATTAGGGAAACAGTAGTTAATTCTAATGAAAAGTTTTTCTTTTTAGTAGATGATATGATTTCAGTTAAAAGATTGTTACAGCTTGCAGAAATATTTGGTTCATTGGGAGTTGAATGGGCTTGTCAATTAAGGCCCACTAGAGATTTAACTTTAGAAATTTTAAAAAAATTGAAGGGTTTAAAATTTGTAATATGGGGAGTAGAATCTGGAAGTGATAGAATTTTGAAATTGATGAACAAAGGAACTATAAGAAAAGATGTTGAAACTGTTTTGAGGGATGCCCATCAAATTGGGATTAAGAATGTATTGTATATGATGATTGGTTTTCCTACAGAAACTAAAATTGAACTTAAGGAGACTATTGACTTTTTAGAGAACAATCAAGAAAATATTGATTTAGTTTCCACTTCTGTTTTTGGTTTGCAGAAAGATACTTTTGTTTATTGCAATCCTCGTCGATTTGGAATTAAGAAAATAATTGAAGAAAAAAGAACAATTTTAGAACCCAAAATTTTATATGAGGTGGAGAATCCTGTTGATACAATAGTCTTGAGGAAGAAATATTATCAAATTGTTGGGCAGATAAACAAGTATCCGAAAGGAATGAATTTCTTCAGAGAACATATGTTTTTTGTTTAATAGAATGACACTAAATAAAAAACTAAGAATCTAACAATAAACTTTATAAATAACCACCAGTATTAACAATAAACTACAGCAAATCAGGTTTGTTGTGGTGGCTAAACAAAACAAATGTGAAAGAAATGGCACAAAGAGCAAGAATAAAATTAGCAAGTACGGAAATCGGAAAGATTAATGGTATCTGTAGTAGTATTAAGGACATCGCTGATAAAACAGGCGTTGACTTCAGAGGACCTATTCCTTTACCTACTAAGAAATTAAAATTAACAACTAGAAAAAGTCCATGTGGTGATGGAAAA
>CAYSWQ010000058.1:0-4135 GCA_964434885.1 uncultured Methanosarcinales archaeon
TCTCCTAATTGGGCTTTTATTTCTGGGGTTAATTGCATTTTAGTATGCTTTTTTTAATTTGTTAAAAATATTTCTGAAATTAATTTATCTTTTTTAAGCCCTCTTGTAATATTCCCAAAGCTTGTTTGATATTGGTGTTTTCTTGTTTGACTCCTTGCAAATGAGTTTTGTATGTTTTTAAAACTTCATCGACTTGATGTCTTAAACTGGCAACAAATTTGGGAAAACGTGATCTGGGGTATTTTCCCATAGCAGAAGTAACATCAGGTATTAAATATTCAGCGCCAATTTCATAAAAAGTATTATCTCGAAGTACAATATTTTCTGATTCAATTTCGAGTATTTCAGCTCCAAGTACATCAGTAGTAGTGTACAACTTAGCCTGAGTATCTTCTGTTCTTCTTAGAATTGGATGTTCATTATTTGGTGAATCACCATAAAAAGAACACAATGCTTGGAATTCAGAGTTACTAACATAACCAGAGATAAAAGTTCTGCCATTTTTACCTATTTGGCTTCTTCTCACTGGGCCAAACAAATCAAAAAATTCTTTGTTACCAAAATAATTATTAAGCAATATTTCAACAAATTTCCTTTTAGAATCTAGAGTTGATGCTTCAATCCCATCGATAGCTATTTGAGTTTCAGCCTTTTTTTGAAGTTCATTAATTCTTTTTGTTAATTCGAGAGCGGTTTCAGTAGTCATTTTTATTCCTCCCTAAAACCTCTTTAAATTAAAATTAAAAATAATAATTACTTCATCTTCTTCTTAGATTTCTCAACTTCTTTAGATAGCTTTAACTTCTTAATTAGTTCTTTGTATCGATTTCTGATTGTTACTTCAGTAACTCCAGCTACATCAGCTACTTCTCGTTGAGTTCTTTTCTCACCATGAATTAAACTAGCTACATACAAAGCAGCGGCAGCGATACCTGTTGGGCCTCTACCGGAAGTTAATTCAATATCTCGAGCCATCTCTAAAATCTCAACAGATTTAGTCTGAGAATCGGCAGTTAAATTTAAAGCACTAGCAAATCTAGGGATGTAATCAGCAGGATTACTTGGCAAGATATTAATTCCAAGTTCTCTAGTTACAAATCGGTAAGTTCTTCCAATCTCTTTCTTTTCAATTCCAGAAGCTTCCCCCATTTCATCTAAAGTTCGAGGGACTTCATGTCTTCGACAAGCAGCATATAATGCTCCAGCAACTACAGATTCCATTGATCTTCCTCTAACTAATCCTTTTTGAACAGCTAAAGTGTATATTCGAGCAGCTTCTTCTTCTACGCTTTTACTTAATTTTAAGAAAGAACTAACTCTTTTCAATTCTGCTAAAGCAACTTTTAAGTTTCTTTCAATAGCAGTACTGATTCGATAATGCCATTTTCTTAATCTAAAAAATTTATCTTTGCTTTTATCAGATCCTAATTTATAAAAATCTGAAGTAGTTCCTACTTCTGTACCTAACCCTTGATCAAATTGAGTATAGGTTGAAGGTGCTCCCGTTCTTCTTCTTGAGCCCCCTTTATCATCTTCAAAATTTCTCCATTCTTGAGAGAAGTCAATCATTCTATCTTCGATAACAAGGCCGCAAGTTCGGCAAACAGTTTCTCCTTTTTCAGCATTACGGAAAATATCTTTGCTACCGCAATCTGTACATTCTTTAATTTGAGTTTTTCTCATTTTGAATAAAACCTCGCAGAGTAATGTGTCTAGTTAATATCTATTACCACCTGACAATAAAAATAGAATTGTATATTTATAAATCTTTCGGTTTTTTAGGCTATTTTTTTAAAAATGTTGCTAAAAGTTTATAAATAAGAATTAATTGCTTAAATGTATGAATAAAAGAGGAATTGCCTTATCGATAAACTTTCTAGTGATAATTATAATTTCGATAGTTGTTTTTGGAAGCGGAATTGCATTTTTGTATAAGCTAATGGGTAGTGCAGAAGAATTCAAAGGTTCATTAGATACTAAAACTGCTGAACAACTAAATAGGTTGTTGGTTGATCAAGGGCAGAAAGTAGCTTTACCAAGACAATCTGTTCAAACAGAAGCAGGCAAGATAAGTACTTTTGGAGTTGGAATATTAAATATCCAAGAAAGTAAATATGGAACCAAGTTTACGGTCAAGATTCAGGCTTCAGTAGCAGTAGATAAAGATCAAAAACCATTAAGTTTACCTGGGAAGGAATGGTTAATTTACAATTCTGGACCTTATGTGATTAAAGAAAATGAGCATAAATCCATCCCTTTGGGTATTTCTGTTCCCAAAACAGCAAAGAAAGGAACATACATCTTTAATGTTAATGTTTTAGATGGAAATGGGAAGATTTATGACAATATTAAGAAATTTAATGTTGTGGTAAAATAATAATTTTCTCATAATTTTCATATAAGCTTATATAAGTGGCCCCTTTTTGTTTATTTATGGCAAAATATACTCATCCAAAAGATAGAACTGGTGATTCTAAAAGTAGGTCTCGAAAAGGCGGAAATCGTCGTGAGAGAAGAAGATTTGGTGATAATTCAAGTCGAAGAGATTCTGGAAGGTCTTCAAGACGAGGTTCTCGTTATGGTGATCGAGATAGAAAACCAGTAGAAAGAACTAAAGTCACTTGTTCTGATTGTGGTAAAAAATGCGAAGTTCCATTTAAACCAACATCTAGTAAACCAGTTTATTGTGATGATTGTTTTAAGAAAAGTGGAAAATCTAATGATTTGGAAGTTATTAATCAGAAATTAGATAAGATTATGGAAGCTTTGGATATTGAATAATTTTTTTAAAATAAAAAAAAATTAAAATATTTCTTTTCCCCATAGTTTTTTTTCGAGACTCCATTTCCCAGCACCAAAAACCAAGATTACTAAGAAGGCTGCAAGATATACTAGTGCTAATTCTCCTTTATTCATGATTGGGATTATTCCTTTGGGAAAGTGAACTTGGAAATAGGCCCATAACATAGTAATTATACTTCCTAATGCAGATAATCGGGTAAGTATTCCTAATGCGATAGCCAAACCACCAAAAAATTCAATTACTCCAGCTAAGCCCATTAAACTAAAAAGTTGCACTGCTCCTTTTGTACTAAACCACCCAAATAGTTTTTGAGCTCCATGTTGTAAGAATAACAAACCAACTAAAACTCGGAAAAAAACAAAAATATTTTTTTGATATTTTTTAAGTAAATCACCAATCAGATTCTTCATTTTATTCACCTCGATGTTTTTAGAATGTATATAAGAAATTAATTTTTATAAATGTTTGGAAATAGTAATTTAAGAATTTTTTTATTTCTGTTGAATTTTTTGAAAAATTACAGAATAATTTGAGTGTAGTTGAAATTAGATTAACCAAACATACTCTTTAGAACTTTCTTTGTGTTTTTAGCTTTGATTACTTTATGGGCAAGAAGAACTCCTTTTGCACCTAGTGCAATTGCTTTTTTGACATCTTGTTTAGAATGGATCCCAGCCCCAACTAACAGTTTTGTTTTAGATTGTTTTTTTTCTAGAAATTTTACTGCTTTAGTGATTATTTTGGGATTGGTTTCAGTTACAGAGACATTCTTGCCAATTAATTTTTTAGGTTCGTAAGCAACATAATTTGGTTGTAGTTTTATTAATTTTTTAACTCCAGAAAAACTTCCAGTGCAAACAACAGTTTTAAGATTTAATTTTTTGGTTAATAAGATTGTTTCTTTTAATCTGTCTATCTTAATCTTCTTTTCTGAATGATTTAAGATAGTTCCTACGGCGCCAGCTTGTTTGATTGCTTGTGGATTGGTATGTCCAGTGTGAGAACCATATTCAATGTTGTCTAGGTGTTGTGCATAAATGGGTAGATTGATTGCTTTTTTTATTTCTTTTAGATCAATTAATTGAGGAGAAATTGCTAATTGATATTTGGATTTAAACTTGTTAATTGCTTTGGCTAACATCAAAGCTTTTTTTCCAGTAGCTTGTTGGTAGGTTTTAAAATTGATTAAAATTAATGGTTTCATTTTACTTTGAATTTAACATCTAAAACATCTTTTTGTTTAGGTTTCTTTTTCCAGCGAAAGATTGAATATAATGCTCCGACCAAAGCGATAATTAAGGCGAAAGGGAGTAAGAAAGCAAAGAAAATTAA
>CAYSWQ010000059.1:0-3982 GCA_964434885.1 uncultured Methanosarcinales archaeon
TTATAAAGAAAATACCGGATTTGACATAAACATGACAGAATCTTTCTACACAAAGGAATCCAAAAATTGTGCTAGATTGATTTATGTTAAAAAAGATGCCCTGGTAGTGTAGTTCGGCCTAGCATGAAGCCCTGTCGAGTAATTGTGCAGTAAGGCTTCGACTCGGGTTCAAAACAATCAACGTGAAAGTCCCGGCCAGGGCGTTACTAAGGGCCGGTAGCTTAGCTTGGAAGAGCGCTTGACTTTTACTGGCGTGAAATTCATGCTTTGAGAAATCAAGTGGTCGAGGGTTCAAATCCCTTCCGGCCCACTTTATCATTAACAAAAAATGGCAAAAAAAGTCGTCAAAGAGATCAACATTACTCCTCACTATTTAGTACCTAAACACACTAAATTGAATGAGAAGGAAACTGAAAAGTTTCTAGAAAAATATAATATTTCTATTAAAGAATTACCTAAAATTTTGATTTCTGATCCAGCATTAGCTAATATGGATGTTAAGCCAGGAGATGTTATTAAGATTGACCGAAAGAGTGAAACTGCAGGAAAAACAACATATTATAGGGGAGTAATAAATGGATAAATCAATCTTAGTAAAAAAATATTTTCAGGAACAGAAGTTTGTAGAGAGCAATATTCAGTCTTTTAACAATTTTATTGATCGAGGAATGCAAGAAGTAGTAGACGAAAATAAAGAAGTTGAACCTGCTATTATCCCACATAATATTGAAAAATTTAGAATTCGTTTTGGTAAAATTAAAGTTAATTTTCCAGAGATTACTGAAGCAGATGGAAGTAAAAGAAAAATTTATCCTGTAGAGGCTAGATTGAGAAAAATATCTTATTCTGCGTCAATTATGTTAGAAGTAAGTACTTATATTAATGATGTACAAAGAGAATCTTTTACAGCTGAAGTTGGTAAGATTCCAATTATGTTAAAAAGTAAATATTGTAATTTAAGTAATTTAGAACAATCTGAATTAGCAAAACACGGAGAGGATCCTTATGATCCAGGTGGATATTTTATTGTTAATGGAACTGAGAAGGCAGTAATTACTGTTGAAGATTTAGCTTCCAATATTTTTGTGGTAGAGAAACAAGTAAAAGGGTTTAGAGGAAGAATTTTTTCTGCTCGTGGTTCATATAAAATCCCACATACTTTAGAAAAAGATAAAGAAGGACTTTATACAATTTCTTTTACACGAATCAAAAATGTACCATTGGTTGTATTGATTAAAGCACTTGGTATTTTGAAAGACGAAGAAATCATGCAGGCTGTTTCTGGAGAAAAGATGTATGATGAAGTATTATTAAATTTATATGAATTTGTTGATATTAAAAATCAAGAAGAAGCATTAGATTATGTAGCAAAGAAAAGTGGAATGGTTCAGGCTAAAGAAGTTCGAATTGAAAGAACTCGAGAAACTTTGGAAAAATATTTGTTACCTCATATTGGAACTAACCAAAAGTATTGTTTGGCTAAAGCTAAAAACTTGTGTAAGATGTTGAAGAAGTTTTTAGAAACTGAAAAAGGACTAAGGGGTTTTGATGATAAAGATCATTATGCTAATAAGAGATTAAGAATGAGTGGAGATTTGTTAACGGATTTATTCAGAGTTAATTTTAAAGTTTTAGTTGGAGATATATTATATAACTTTCAAAGAATTATTAAAAGGGGGAAATTACCTAGCATTCGAGTTATTATTAGAGAGAAATTATTAACTCAAAGAATTTATTCTTCGATGGCAACTGGTCAGTGGGTTGGAGAAAGACAAGGTATTTCTCAAAGAATGGATCGAACTAATTTTTTGGCAATGATGTCTCATTTACAAAGAGTAGTTAGTCCTTTGACCACATCTCAAGAAAATTTTGAAGCTCGTGCTTTACATTGTACCCATATTGGAAAATTATGTCCGATTGAAACTCCAGAGGGAACTAATATTGGATTAAGAAAAAATTTAGCTTTGCTTTGTAGTGTTTCTCAAAGTGCAGATGAAGAAGACATTTTGGCAAAATTAAAAGAAATTGGATTGAATGAAAAATGACTGAAATTTATTTAAATAACAAATTTACTGGAACTGTGTCTGAAGGTCAGGCATTTGTAGATGATTTTAAAGATCAAAGAAGAAAAGGAGTGTATTCAGATAATACAAATATTTATTATGATAAAAAAGTAGAAGAGATTTATATTAATAGTTCTGAAGGAAGAGCACAAAGACCTTTGATTATTGTTAAAGAAGGAAAACCTTTATTGAATGAGAAACATATTTCTCAATTAGAAAGCGGAGATCTTTGCTGGTCAGATTTAATTAGACAAGGAGTAATTGAAAAATTAGATGCTAGTGAAGAAGAAAATTGTTTAGTAGCACATACTGAAGAAGAATTGACTGAAGAACACACCCATTTAGAGATAAGTTCAATGGTAATTTGTGGGTTAGCTACTTCAATGGTGCCTTTTGGAAATTTTAACCCATCATCTAGATTAATTATTGGAAGTAAGAACCAGAAACAAGCAATTGGTTTTTATGCAGCTAATTTTACAGTAAGAATGGATATGGATAGTAGTATTTTACATTATCCACAATCTCCAATTGTAAGAACCAAAACATATGATATTTTTAATTATAATAACAATCCTGCAGGACAGAATTTAGTAGTAGCAGTAATGTGTTACGAAGGATTTAACATGGAGGACGCAGTTATTTTGAATAAATCTTCTGTAGAAATGGGAATGGGAAGAAGTACTTACTTTAGACCGACTGAATCTGTCGAACTACGTTATGCGGGTGGTTTGACTGATGAAGTAGGAATTCCAGATAAAGAAATTAAAGGATATAGAAGTGAAAATGATTATAAATTTTTAGAAGAAGATGGAATTATCTATCCAGAAGCAAAAGTGAATGAAGGAAAGGTTATTGTTGGTAAAACAAGTCCTCCTAGATTTTTATCTAGTTTAGACGAATATAATTTGGCGGCAGCAACTAGAAGAGAAAGTTCAGTAGCTTTGAAACATGGAGAAAAAGGAATTGCAGATACTGTTTTATTAACTGAAGCCGAAGATGGAAGTAAATTAATCCAAGTAAGATTAAGAGACGAAAGAATCCCAGAAATTGGAGATAAATTTACCTCTCGACACGGACAGAAAGGAGTTGTTGGAATTTTAGCAGCACAAGAAGATTTACCTTTCTCTTGTAATGGAATCGTTCCAGATTTAATTTTTAGTCCACACGGAATTCCTTCGCGGATGACTGTATCTCATTTATTGGAGTTAGTGGGAGCTAAAGTTGGAGCTTTAGGGGGCCGAACAATTGATGGAACTGTTTTTGAAGGTGAAAAAGAAGCAGAGTTACGTAAAGAATTGTTAGAATTAGGTTTCCGTGATGATGGAACAGAAATTTTTTATGATGGAAAAACTGGTCGAAGAATGAAAGGAAGAGTTTATGTTGGAAATATGTATTATTTGAGATTAAGACATATGGTAGCAAATAAAATGCACTCTCGAGCTAGAGGACCAGTACAATTATTAACTAGGCAGCCAACTGAAGGTAAAGCTAAAGAAGGAGGATTACGTTTGGGAGAGATGGAGAAAGATACTTTTGTTGCGCATGGAGCATCATTATTATTAAAAGAAAGATTTGATTCAGATAGTACAACAATTCCAATTTGTGAAAATTGTGGTTTGTTAGCTACTGAGGACACATATAGAAATAGAAAACATTGTTTAATCTGTGGAGAAGACATTGAGATTAATTACATCGAAATGAGTTATGCTTTCAAATTGCTTTTGGATGAATTCCGAAGTTTGGGAGTTTATTCAAACATCTCATTAAAAAATAAATATTAAAACTTTGAAAATGCCAGAACATATCCATAAAAAAATTAATAAAATCACATTCGGATTTTTTTCTCCGAAAATGATTACTGATGCAGCAGCTGCGAAAGTAGTTACTCCTGAATTATATGATCGAGAAGGTAATCCAGT
>CAYSWQ010000060.1:0-3847 GCA_964434885.1 uncultured Methanosarcinales archaeon
ACAAGTAGGAATAAAACAAAACCAATCAAAACATTGATAAAAACTCCTGCTGGCATGAATTTTTCAATAGATTCTGGAATAAGATGAATGAAAGCTCCACCCATTAAAGTTCCGGCAGATAAAGCCACTAAGACAAGTAGAATCTTATTTAGGAGTTTTTCTTTTAAACTTAATGTGATTATCCCGATGAAAGAAATTAGGCTAACTAAGAAAGTTGCTAATAAAATTGTTAAAAATGTATTCATGGTACAATTGAAAAAAACATTATTTATATATCTTTTTGTTAATTGATGTCCATAGTAGACCAAAATTGTAATATGTTGGGGTTGTCGATTGCTGGAATTCCAATATAACTGCCACTTTTTAGCCTAATACCTTCTTGGATCATTCTGGCTCGGTCATTAGTTAATAAGTCAAGAACTTCTTGGTAAGTATCAGGAGTAATATATTTAGCAGGTTTATATTCACTGATTGGATTAATTGGTTTCGAATCTGAAATTCCCTTAGGAGGAGTGTTATCATTTTTTTCACAAATTATGCTAGAACAAGTAATACTCTCAGGCCCGGTAAAATCCTTTCTTTGTGGGTCGATGACAGTTCCATTTAAACTGTGATCGATAAGGTAAAAGTGATCTGTTTCCTGAAAAATTGTGAAATGATAACGGGAGACCATGCCATCTAATACCTGGACATCATTTTCAGGATGACGACCAATTGAAAAATGAGGTTTGTTTAGTGTGTGTTCTTTTAAACCTCCAAAATAAGTAACTAATCTTGACATAAATGTTGTTACTTTCAAGTATTTAAAAATTTTTCCATAATTAAGAATTCTTTCTAATCTCTTTATATGCCATGTTGGCAGCAATAGCTCCATCGGCTGCAGCAGTAATTATTTGTTTCATGATCCCATTAGTGACATCACCAACAGCAAATAAACCAGGGATGTTGGTTTTCTTTTGGTTGTCAACTTTGATAAATTGATTTTCTAATTCCACTCCTAGTGGTTGAACAATTTTGCTAGCTGGTTCACTACCAATCTCAACAAACAAACCATCTAATTCTAATTCTTGATTTTTTAATTTAACTTTTTGTAGTTTTTCTTCTCCAATTAATTCTTGGACTTCTTCATTAAAAATTACTTCAATCTTATCATTTTGATTAATGTTTTCTACCCAAGCAGGTTCAACCCTAGTGAAATCTGGTTTACGATAAATAATGTATATTTTTTTAGCATATTCTGCCAACAATAAAGCTGATTTAACTGCAGAATTTCCACCACCAACAACAGCTACAATTTTATCTTGATAGAAAGCCCCATCACAAGTGCAACAATAACTAACTCCCTTACCAACTAATTTTTCTTCGTTTTCTAAGCCCAATTTTCTTTTTTCTGAACCTGTAGCAATAATTACTTTTTTTGAAGAATATGTTTCTTGATTGGTTTTGATTTCGAAAAGGTTATTTTTTTTATTAATTTCAGTAACTTTTTCATATTTGATTTCTGCCCCTACTTTTTTTGCTTGTTCTTCCATCTTCATAAATAAATCCATCCCACCAATAGATTTGTAGCTAAGAAAATTACAAATGTTTTCAGTTTCTCCCATCATTCCTCCGGGAAGTTCTCCAAGAACTAATGTCTTTAACATATATCTACCTGCATAAACTGCAGCATTCATTCCGCCAGGTCCAGCTCCAACAATTATTAAGTCATATTCCATTGTTTAAGTTAAAATTCTTCTTTTTTTAAAAACTTATTCAATAATTTCCCCATGGGTTTTGGTTTCAATTCCAGCAGCATTGCCTTCATCGCGATCAAGATGAATTGCAAGAGCATATTTGGGATTAATTCTGACTATAATTTCTTCAAAAATTAAACTTCTTTCTCCAGGAATTTTGATTTTGATTTTATCCCCTTCTTTAAGATTAAGCTGGTTTGCTTCTTGTGGATTTGCATGAAGATGTCTTTTAGCAATGATTACTCCTTGTTTTAATTTGGTTTTTCCTTTAGGGCCAATTATTTCAATTCCAGGGGTGTTTTTTAAATCTCCTGATTCTTTCAAAGGAACTTTTATTTTTAATTGATTGGCATCATTTCTGGATAATTCAATTTGAGTTTGATTTCTAACTGGACCAATTACTCTTACTCTTTCTAGTTTTCTGTCTTCATTACTTAATGTAATTGTTTCTTCCGCAGCAAATTCTCCAGATTGGGAAAGTGATTTTAATTTATTTAATTGATAATTTTCTCCAAACAAAGAATTTAAATCTTCTTTAGATAAATGAATATGTCGGTGAGAGACTTCTACTAATATTTTTTTGGACATGAAAAGAAGTAATTTGATTTCTTTATTAATTTTTCTTAAACTTCATCGGTTCGCCAATGAGGATTTACTTGGATATCTCCTGTTTCATCTTTTCTTAAGAAACCTTCCCAGGCAATCATTGCTCCTTGATCACCAGCTAAATCCATGGGAACTTTGTAGAATTTTGCTCCTCTTTCTTGACACATTATATTTAGCATTTCACAGAATCTTTTGTTAGCTCCCACTCCACCAACTAGAAGAAGTTCATTTTTTCCAGTGTGGGCTAAAGCTCGTTCACTAACTTCAGCCAACATGGCAAAACAAATTTCTTGGACAGAAAAACAAAGGTCTTCTTTCTTTTCTCCTTTTTGAAAAAGTTGTTGAGTTTTACTTAAGATTCCGGAAAAACTAGTATCCATTCCTTTAACTACATAAGGTAGTTTTACATATTCTCCTTGTTTTGCGATTTTTTCAATTTTTGGACCAGCAGGAAAACCTAAATTTAGAATTCTTCCTAGTTTATCCAACATATTACCTAAACCAATATCTAAAGTCTCTCCCATCACTCGGTATTTTTTATCTTCATAATTTACAATTTGAGTATTAACTCCAGAAACATACAAGTAAACAGGATCTTTTAGATTGTTAATCTTTTTTCCAATACTTAAATGAGCACAACAATGATTAATGCCTTTCAATTCTTTATTGTATTTTTTAGACCATTCTTTTGCTTTATGGTAACCAGCCCATAAAGCAGGATCTAAACCAGGGCCAGCTGAGTAGGCAATGAAGTTGATTTGCTCCCAAGTAGTATTTGCTTTTTTTAGAGCTTTGTTTAGAACATTTTCTGCTACATCTTTGTGATGTTCAGCTACTTGATCGGGAATCATACCTCCTTCTTTAGAACTGAAGCTGTCAATTTCGTTGGCCAAGACTTGCCCTCTGTCATTTATGATACCTACTCCAAAAGTGTGTGCGGTTGATTCTATTCCTAAGATGTTCATTTTAAAGAAAAAGAATTGTTGTTTTATAAAAGTTAACTAATAATTTCATTTACTATTCCAGACCAAGCAAGGTGGATTTTAGCATTGTAACTAGGATAATCTTCAGAAGTTAAGCCGATTAAGTATAATTCTCCAGGATACCCATTTTCTTCTAAAGTACGAATTGTTCTAGCATCATTATCAATTAGCCCATTTATTTCAGGATATAAAAATTCTAAAGCAGCTACCTTCCAAGCAGAACCATTAGAAAAATCAATACTTGGATCTTTAAGTACTAGGGGAAGATCGGGAAAGACACCTTTTAACCAAAAATCTGTAATTTGGCGCATTGGTTCAACCCTGGCAGTTAAATAACAAGCTAATTCTCCCGATTGGTGCAAAGTTTGTAATGCTTCAACCGCCCCAGGAACTACAGCTAAATCGCTATGAAAACCATTGTCATTTACATAACTATGTGCTAATTCCATGGCCGCAGGAATTTTACCCCAATATAAAATCTGCCCATCTAAACCAAATTGTTTCTTAACATCTAGTGGAGTA
>CAYSWQ010000061.1:0-1730 GCA_964434885.1 uncultured Methanosarcinales archaeon
AAAAGATCAAATATAGTCCAACTAAAGAAACAAAAATCATAATCCCTATACTAATATTAGTTTGCCAAGCTAAAGTGGTCCACATTGGACAAGCAGAACCATGAGAACAGGAAACAGTAACCATTTGAGTTAAAGCTCGATTAAAACTAAAGATAATAAAACCAATTAGTAAAGTTATTCCTAAGATTACAAATCCAACATTTTTGTTATTCATTTTGTTAAAGAAAGCAAGAAAGAAGTATCTTCTTCTGCTTTTAATGAATGTTTAGCATTACTATCCATATAGATGTAAACTCCAGGTTGCATAATGATGTCTTCTCCTTCTAAATTAAAAATACCTTTGCCTTCTATTACATAAACAAACCCTTCTTTAGTGGAAGTATGGTCTCCGATTGAAGTACCAGCAGCCATAGAAAACAAAGTAACATTTTGTTTATCTGTTTTAGTTATTACTTTACTTAAAATTCCGTTTGGTGAATAAGTTATTTGTTCTTTAATATTTGTCATTTTGATTTTGTTAATCTAATCTTTTATAAATTTGTTGAAAGAATAATTATTTTAGATGTTTATTTAGAAAAGGAATAGCTTGTTCTTCAATATCTTTATTAGTAAAACCTTTGAAATGATTGGCATTATTTCTAGTTATTAATTGGCTAGGAATGTTTTTATTTTGTAGTTGTTGATGAAAATATTTGCTTTGGGCAACTGGAACAACATTGTCTTTTTTACCATGAAAAATAAGGAAAGAAGGATCATTTTGATCTAAATGTGAAGTAGGAGAAGCTAATTTAATTTTTTTTAGGAAATTTGATTCTTCTTGAATATTTTTAATTCCAATTAACTTTCTAAAGGCAATAGCCATGGGAGTGTCTTGTTTTTCTTCTAGGATTTGATAATCAACTGGGCCAAACCAATCAACAACTGCTTTTATATTACTGGAAACAGACAAATAATTATTACCTTCAATTTCTTTAATTCCAGTTGAAGTTCCTAATAAACTAGCTAAGTGGGCTCCGGCTGATTCTCCCCAAGCAGCGAAATTATTGGGATCTAGATTATATTCTCGAGCTTGTAATTTTAGCCATCTAACTGCTTCTTTTATATCTATTATTTGTGCTGGAAATTTTGCTTTTCCACTTAAACGATATTGGATACAAGCAACTGCATAATCATGAACAACAATTTTTTCAGCTGGACAATCTTCATGATTTCCTCCTTCCCAACCACCACCATGAATGTAGATTATAGTTGGTAATTTTTCTTGGTTGTTTTTTGGGCGATATAAATCCAAAACTATTTCTTCGTCTTTGATGGTTTTGTAAACAATCCCTCTTTTAATTTCAACATATTGCATTAATTGATTATTTTTTGCTAAGAAGCCTTGGTATAGATATTGATCTGATTTTAAGACTGAACTAATTTCTTTTGAATTAAGGGTTTTGGTAATTTCTTTTTTTTGTTTAATTTCTTCTTTGTTTGTTTCTAAGTTAATATTTGATTGTTCTTCTTTTTGAGAATCTTTTGAAGCACAACTAATTAAGAATATAGTTAATATCAAAAATATTAAATTTACTTTTTTGTTCATGATTATCTTATTTTGTTGGAGTTCATAAAGTTAACTATCAAAGTTATCTCCATTCAGAATGACCAAATTGAAGCAACAAATCAACTTCAACTTTAGGTGTATCACAAGCACCATAGCAAGAATTCAACCAGAAATAGATTTGGGC
>CAYSWQ010000061.1:1740-3441 GCA_964434885.1 uncultured Methanosarcinales archaeon
TTCTTTTTTTATTTCAGGAACTTTAGTTTTTAATCCATCTGGTAATTGTACTAAAATAGTTTTAGGATTGGCTTGTTTAATTTGAACAACTGCTTTTTCCAGTTGTAAATCTAAAGAAATCATTCTTCTTCTCTACGAATAACTTTAACGGCATCCATCTTAACTGTGATTGGAATAGGAACAGCAGCTTCTAATAATTCAACAACAATTTCTTCTTTTTGTTTGTTGATTCTCATTACTTTAGCTTGTTCTCTTTTGAAAGCACCAGAAATAATTTCAACAATATCATTCTTTTTGATATTCATTTCTACTTTCACTTGTTCTAACATATGTTCAATCTCTGGATAAGGAATTTCATGCCCTAAAACTCCTCGAGCATAAGGTACTCCACCTAATGCTTGTTCAGCTTGAAGTTTAGATTCGGCTTCCATGAAAATATAACCTCTCATTCCATGAGGTCTAATAACTGCAAAAACTCCAGAATCTGCTTTCTGTGTTAGCTTGGAGATTAGAAAATCTATCACTTGGTCTTCTCGATTAGCGGCAGTTCTGATTCCAAAAATTTTTGATTCCATTTTATCCGAATAATAATTGTTTAATCAGGAAAATAATAAATCCCAAAGCACCAATCACAGCAGCTCCTAAACCAGTAACTTTAACTGTGGTTTTGAACTCTTCTTTATTTGGTTTTTTAGTTAATCTTAATACTCTACGAGTTTCTTTTAAAAACCTTTTTATTTTCTGAGTTTTGGTTTCTTGATAGACTTCCATCTTCTAGATTAATATTTTACTTAAAAAACCATATGCTGATTTATAAAGTTTTGGGTTTAAATTAGGGATTAATCCACAAATTCAATTCCCAAATCATTTTCGATCTGTTTCTTTTTCTTATCAGAAAGAGTTCTTTCTCCACCAAAAATTTGTTCTGAACGAACTCCAGTAATGATGACCATGGTTCTGATGGTTTTATCTAGGTCTTTATAGATTTGAGCTCCCCAAATTATTCTCGCATTTTCATCTAATCTTTGAGCTACTGCCTCTACAATAAATCTAGCTTCATTTAAAGTTAAGCTATCTCCACCTGCAATATTTACTAAAGCACCAGTAGCATTAGTAATGTCCACATCAATTAATGGATTTTCTAAGGCTTTTTGCACTGATTCAGAAGCTCTTTCTTCAGTATCGGATTCTCCAACTCCAATTAAAGAAACTCCACCTTCGCTCATTACGGTTTTAATATCGGCAAAATCTAAGTTAACTAATCCTGCTTTAGTTACTAATTCAGCAATACCTTTAACAGCATTAGTTAAGATTTCATCAGCAACTTTAAAAGCAGTATGTAGTGGTAAGTTGGGAGCCAATTCAATCAATTTTTCATTAGGAATAACAATAAGGGTATTGATAATCTGCTCCATTTTTTCTAAACCAATCATGGCATTTTCATATCTGCGGTTTCCTTCCATTTGAAAAGGTAAAGTAACAATTCCTACAGTTAGAATTCCTAATTTTTTAGCTACATGACCAACTACAGGAGCAGAACCTGTTCCAGTTCCTCCACCTAAACCACAAGTGACAAAAACCATATCGGAGTTAAGAAGAGATTTTTTTATGTCAGATTCACTTTCTCGAGCAGCTTCTTCACCAATTTTAGGATTAGAGCCAGCTCCTAAACCTTTGGTTAATTCTTTTCCAATTAGAATT
>CAYSWQ010000062.1:0-3283 GCA_964434885.1 uncultured Methanosarcinales archaeon
TGTAAGTTTTTGAAAAGAGATTTTGTTTGTTATGCTGTTGGTTTTCAGGATTCTGAGACTAAAGAACCAGAAGATATTACCGAAGCTAAAAAAGTAGCTAAAGTGTTAGGTTTGAAATTAAAATTTAAGATTTATACTTTGAAAGAAGTAGAAATAATTATTAAAAAAGTGGTTGAGATTTTGAAACCAGTTGGTAAGACAGATGTAGTGAATGTAGGGGTGGGGGCAGTTGTGTTAGCAGCTAGAGAATTGGGCAAGAAAGAAAAAGTTTTTTTAGGTGGTTTAGGTTCAGAAGAGATTTTTGCTGGTTATGAGAGACACAAAGTTAAAGATGTCAATGAAGAATGTTGGCAAGGTTTGAAAAAGATGTGGTCTCGTGATTTGGTTCGAGATTTTAATTTAGCGAAAAAGAGTGAAATTCGGGTGGGAACACCTTTTCTCGACGAGGAATTAATTAAGTATGCGATGCAATTACCTGGTAAGTGGAAATTAAGTGAAGTAGAGAAGAAAATAATTTTAAGGGAAGTAGCTGAAGAATTTTTGGGAGAATTCGCTTGGCGGAAAAAGAAAGCAGCCCAATATGGAAGTTGTTTTGATAAAGCAATTGGTAAATTGGCAAAGCAAAAAGGATTTAAATTGAAGAAAGATTATTTAGGGAGTTTGTAGTTAGTTTACTTCAAATGGATTTCAACAATGTCATTATCTCCTAGTTTGTAATCTAAACCTACTGCTGCTCCATCGTGTTTAGCGCTACCCCAAACACGAGCGTATTTGAATTTTTTAATGAAGTCTTTGTGAACATGCATGGCCATATCTTTGATTGAGCTTCCGATTTTCAAAGTGATTGGTTCGGTCATTTTAGGTTTCTTGCCAGGTTCTTTGGTGTAGACCTTGATTAATCTCAATTTTTCCCACATTTTTTCTTGTAATAAATCTAAATTGAATTTTTCAGTAACCGAAGTAGGAAGAATTTCAAAGTTTTGGTGTTTTAACAACTTACCTTTAGTTTGTTTATTCCAAACAATTAATGCAGGTAAGTAAGCTAATTTTTCATTCATCACTTCAAAAAAATCATCTAATTCCACTGGTTCAAAAACTTCAATTATTGCATTAGCAACATTGTTTTCTCGAAGAACTTTTTTGACATCATCCATCTCTGCTTTGATGAGTTTTTCTCCGATAAATTCTAAACCATCAGTAGAAGTTTTTCTAATACGAATAGCGGGTTTTGGTTTATTTAGTAAGATGTGGCTGTCTGAGAAATCTTTGAGTAATTGTTTAACTTGTTTTAAATCATCTACAACAATTAAAGCCAAATCAGCGTTTCGGATAATGGCAAAATAAGTAGCTTGTTTTAAAGCAGCATCTGGGTTTAAAGGAGGAAGATCAACTAATTGTAGTTTAACAGTTTGATAATCCAAAGTCCCCAAGTTTGGTTTAGTAGTAGTAAAAGGATATTCAGCAGTATCATATTGGGCATTTGTTAAGGCATTAAGCAAAGAAGTTTTTCCTGTATTCGGAGGACCAACCAAAACTACTTGGGCCGCCCCTTCTTTTTTTACAGATAAAGAATAACCTTTCTTTTTTGTTTCTTTTTCTTTCAAAAGTTTTTCTTTTATTTTAGAAATTTTGGTTTTGATCTCTGCTCTTAATGTTTCACCCCCTTTGTGAGAAGGAGCTTCTCGTAACATAACTTCCAAACATTTCAGTTTTTCAATATCCGTTGAGGCTTGTTGATAATCTCTTTCAGCTTTAGCATATTCAACTGTGGCGTTAATTGGCATTTTTAAAGATAATTTAGTTGTGGTTTATAAAATTTTTTTGGATATTTGGTATTTCAATAAACCTTATAAACCATAAAACAATTCTTTAGATATGTTGGAGTTATTAAAAGTTATTGAAACTAAGCTAGCAGCCATAGTAATTTTATTGGTGGGTTTAATTGTTGGTTTAGTTGTTAGAAAAGTTTTGAAGAAAGTTTTACACGAAATCGAATTAGATAAAAACATCAATCGTTTTGGGAAAAATTATAAATTAGAAAGCAAGCTAAGTAATTTGGCTGCATATATTATTTATTTTTTAGCGTTAGTTATTTTTTTGAACCAATTAGGAATAACTTCTTTGATTTTGTATGTAGTAGCAGGAGTTATTTTGCTTTTGTTAGGAGGAGCATTTTTGTTAGGTGTTAAAGATTTTATACCTAATTTTATGGCTGGATTAAGTCTTTCTCGTAAAGGAGATTTAGCAGTTGGAAAAAAAATAACTGTGAATAAAATAAAAGGAAAAATTACTAAATTAGGGTTATTAGAGATTGAAGTAGAAACAAGAAAGAAAGACAAAATATTTATTCCTAACGCATTGTTGGTTAAATCAAAATTCTTACTTAAAGATTAGCGCTTTCTAACAAAGAAACAACATCCCATATTTGGGTACGATCATAAGAAGGAATTTCTGAAGAATCTAAATCTTCCAATTCTCGAAGCGCTTGATCAACATTAGAATCTGATTTTAGATTTAATAAATTAATAATTAAATCTGCTTTTTCTTTAACTTTTCTAATTGTCATAGGGTCTTCTTTAAGAAATTCTAATGCTTCAATGACTTCTTGATACTGGTTACTCATTTTTTCATACTTTCCATCACTTTTTTTTGCAATTCTTCAGTTTTTTCTTTTAATGTGGTTTCTTGTTTTTCGAAATTTTTAATTCTCAAATTTAAAAGTTCTTCTTTTTCTTTTAACTCTTTTTGTAATTCTTCTTTTTTACTTGAAACCATGATGTTTCCTAATATTTTATAAGTAGTTTCAGAAGTTTCAATCTCTTTTAAAGCAGAACTAATTTCAGTAAGTTGTTTTTGAAATTGTTGTTTTTGAACTAGAATATTTTGTAGATTTTGCTGGAGCAATTGTAATTGAGTTAAATCTGCATCAGTCATTTTTACCTAGCTTTTATTTTAGTAACTACTTTTCTATCTTTGTATAGAATTTTAGAACCACAATATGGACATCTTACTTTAGTTTTGGCATACCTATCTCTTTCTATTTTTTTCCCACAATTAAAGCATTTATAATACATTTTCTAAGGTGAGTAGGCCCGGCCAGCAAATTTTTGTTCACATTTACGACATTCCCAGATACCAACAGCTACTCTTTTAACTCCATTTTTATTACAATAAGGACATTTATGTTTGCTTCTTTGTTGTTGTTCTATTTGAGCAAACTTTTTCTTTGGTCTTCGTCCATATCTTGCTCCAAATCTTTTAGTCGGCATTTTAGGTTATTTTG
>CAYSWQ010000063.1:0-3282 GCA_964434885.1 uncultured Methanosarcinales archaeon
AAAAATACAAATAATTTCCGGAGAATTATTGCAAACTAAAATGCTCTCCTTTATTGAAGGACATCAATGTATTTCAAAATTATTTAAGCCTCAGGTTTCCATTATTCATAACCTAAGTGAATTAATTAGTGAAAAGGAAATGCTTGCCAATTATGAAAAAATTAGAAAAGGAAAAAATTCACATATTAATGTCCATATCATTTCAGACGGACGTAAAGCCTACATTCAAAGAATATGAAACCAAAAATAATGACTGTAGACTTGGAAAATGATTTACGCTCTTCTAAATGTCAAAGTATTACTTCCATCGTTCCAAAACTTTTAGATTACTTCGACGACCAAAAAATAAAAGCCACTTTTTTCACGGTTTCTTCTTTGTTAGAAAAATATGAAAATGAAATTAAAGAAATTTCTCAAAAACATGAAATTGCTTCTCATTCTCACACCCATAATTGGTTAAACAACCATAATGCGGAATTTGAAATTAAAACCTCCAAAGAAAAATTCCAAGAATACAAAATTCCCTGTTCTGGATTTAGAGCTCCTGGTTTTATCACTACCAAAAATCATTTTTCTCTCTTAAAAAAATACAATTACAAATATGATTCTTCCTTGGCAACTTTTTTACCTGGAAGATATTCTAATTTCAATCTACCTCAAAAACCATTTACCAAAAAACAAATCATCGAATTTCCAATGCCAACTTTCATCTATCCTTCAATCAATTCTGGACTTACTTACTTGAAATTACTACATCCTTTCTCCAAATTATTTCCACAAAAATACATGTTTTATTTACATCCCTGGGAATTTCTAAATAAAAACAAATTATCTAAATCAAATTCTTTAATTTCTAACTTTCTAACTAGAAACTCCGGGAAAAAAGCTTGGAATATATTTACTAACTACATTGAAAAACAACCAAACAAATGGATTTCATGTAATGACTGGATTGAAAAAAGAAATTCTTAAAACTAACCAAAAAATTTATATAATAATAAGTAAATTAAGTAATTTAAGTAAAAATAAATTATTAAGGAGGATAAGAAAATGGTAAATATGACTTTATCTCTTCCAGATAAACTACATAAAAAAATGAGAGAATTTCCAGAAATAAAATGGGCTGAAATTGCTAGAAGAGCAATAGAACAAAGAGTAACCGACTTAAAAACAATTAACCAATTAGCTTCTAAAAGTAAACTAACCAAACAAGATGTTGAAGAATTAAGTAAAAAAATAAAAGCCGGAGCAACAAGGAGATTCTTGGCATGATTATTGTTATAGACTCCAATATTTTTATGTCTGCTTTAATAAAAGATTCTTTAACTAGAAAATTAATGGTGGAATGTTCACAAAGATTATTGTTTCCAGAAATAATATTTGATGAAATGAGAAAACACAAAAATGAAATTATTAAAAAATCTAAATTAACCAAAGAAGAATACGAAAAATTAATATCAAAACTTCTTAGTTATGTTGAAATTATTCCTTTAGAAACCATTAGACAATTCAGATGGGAAGCAAAAAAGATAATGGAACATATTGATCCAAATGATGTCCTCTTTATAGCTACTGCTTTGGCTTATGAATCAGCATATATCTGGAGTGATGACAAACATTTTCAACAACAAGATAAAATTAATATTTTTACAACATCAGAAATGATTCATTTATTTTTAGACAAACATTAATAAAACATAATAAAATCATCTGACTATGAAAACAATCATTTTAGACACTAACACCTTAATGGCTATTGGTCAATTTAAGCTAGATATCTTCTCCGAAATAAAAAAAATATGTGATTTTTCTTATCAATTAAACATTGTCAAAGGTACAATAGACGAGTTAAACAAAATAATCCAAGAACAATCTGGAAAACACAAACTTAATGCTAAATTAGCTTTAGATATCATAAAAAAGAAGAAAATCAAATTACTTCCCGGACCAAACAATAAAGAAACAGTAGATGATTTATTGGTAAAAAAAGCTGAAAAAGGAGCAATTATTGCTACCCAAGATCAAGCTTTAAAAAAAAGAATCAAAGCCGTTGAAGGTAAATTATTGGTCATCCGTCAGAAGAAAAAAGTGATTTTAATATAATTTAAAGCAAAAATTTATAAATCAGATGATAAAAGTTAGTTAAACTAAGAAAATAAGATAAAAATGTTTTATAAAGTTAAAGTCAAGGATTTTGTTCGGGTACCACCCGCAATGTTTAGCTCCAGCAAGAAAGAAGCTATTCTAAAAAATATCCAAGAAAGTTATGAAAATTATGTTTCTAAAGAATTAGGTTTTGTCATTAGTGTTTCAGAAATCGGCGACGCAGATGAGGGAGTAATTGTTCCAGGAGATGGAGCAGGTTACTATGAAGCTGAATTTGAATTATTAACTTTTAAACCAGAAATGAATGAAGTAGTTTATGGAAGAATCAAAGATGTTGTTGATTTCGGAGCTTTTGTAGAAGTTGGAGCTACAGAAGGAATGGTCCACATTGGTCAAAGTATGGATGATTTCGTTTCCTTTAGCAAAGACAAAGTCTTACAAGGTAAAAAAAGTGGACGTAGTCTAAAAGTAGGAGACAAATGTAAAGCTCGAATTATCGCTGTTAGTTTCCGTGATATGAATAATCCAAAAATTGGTTTAACCATGAGACAAGAAGGTTTAGGTAAACTAGAATGGCTAAACCAAGATGAAACTAATGTTGCTAAACCAAAAGAAGAAAAAGATAATAATTAAAAATGGCTAAGAAAAAAGCATGTAAAAAATGTAAGATGTTTGTTGAGGGAGGAGTTTGTCCTGGTTGTAAAGGAAATTCTTTCAGCAATAACTGGCAAGGCCGATTATTCATAAATGATGTTAATAATTCAATGATCGCAGAGAAAATTGGAATTAAAGTTAAAGGTGAATATGCAATCAAGGTGAAATAATGAAAATTGAAATTACAGAAAAAAAAGAAAACAAATTACTAGGACGTTTAGAAGTTTCTGGTAAATTAAACTTCTCTGGAGCTGTTCCTGCTAACGATGTTTTGCAAGCCCAATTAGCAGTTGATTTAAAAGTAGAAAAAGATTTGGTAGTTATTAAAAATATTTATTCAAAATTTAGTCATCAAGAAGCAGAATTTTTAGCTTTGGTTTACAACGATAAAGAAAAGATGGATAAAGCAGAAGTAATGACTAAACATCTTCGAAAAAAAGCTGAAGAGGATGCTAAAAAAGCTAAAGAAGCAGCTGAAAAGAAAGAAGAAGAAAAACCAGCTGAGGAAGAAAAAGTTGAGGA
>CAYSWQ010000064.1:0-3085 GCA_964434885.1 uncultured Methanosarcinales archaeon
ATTATATCTAATTGGATAAGACATCAAAGCTGGAAAATCTTGCTGCATTTTGGCTAACATGTTCTTACAAATTTTATTCCGCCGATCAAACAAAGTTGGAATAATTTTGCTGATTTTGATATTGTGATTATAATGTTCATTAATCTTATTTACAATATCAGTCATTTTACCCAAAGCATCATATCCCAGAAAATCAGTAGCTACTGGAACAAAAGCTTCTGTTCCCAAAGTTAAAGCATTTTGATTCAAAACCCCCAATGATGGAGGACAGTCAATAATCATATAATCATAACCATTAATCTTACTCAACATATCTTTCAATAATAGACGAGAACTGTCATCTTTAACCAAATAATGTTCTAATTTAACCAAATTTTCTTTTGAAGTAATAATATCAAAATTTTCTGCAATGTGAATAATACATTGTTGTAATGGTAATTTGCCTACTGCCGCATCATATAAATCATATTCTGCATTAACTTTTAATGAAGCATCAATATTTCCTTGAGGATCCAAATCCACCAATAATACTTTTTTGTCTCTCCGAGAAATTCCAGCTGCTAAATTAATCGCTGTTGTTGTTTTACCTACTCCCCCTTTATAATTAAAAATACAGATTGTTCTCATGTTATCTACCTCTTGATGTTTTTTAAGGAAAGTTTTGCTTAGCTTTATAAAGATTATTAAAGTCGATTAGTTATTAAAGAATTCATTCAAAACCCTGAAAACTTCTAGTCACATTTTCTTTTTTATCTTTTTTAACAAATTCTTCAAATAATGGGATTTTAATTGGAACAGCAAATTTAGTAAACACTGAAGTTACTAGAGCTTCTCCTTTGTCTAAAGAAGCAATGTTCCGAGAATCTTGACTTAAATCTTGTGGCGAAGATTCAATCACTGCTTGTCTTTCTGAACCCATTTCTACGCCCAAAATTATTTTAGTATTCATGTTGGCTAACACAGTCTTCGGAATTTCTGAAGGTAGTTGAGTTATAGCGACTAAACCCACTTTAAATTTACGACCTTCTCTAGCAATCGTTGAAAATATATTAGGGCCTTTTTCTAAAACTTGTTTACCTAAAACCCTTGGCGCTTCTTCAATAACAATACTTATTACTGGTTTTTCTACTAAACTCCCATGTGTTTTATAATATTTGTACTTGTTAAAAATTTCAGTTGTTATTAAACCACCAACTAAAATTTCAATCGCTCCCGAAAATAAAGAAGTATCTACTACTACAACTTTTCCTTGTTCTAAATCTCTACAGATATCACCAATAGTATTTTCTCCTGCAACATTATCAAAGATTCCTTCACAATGGATTTCACCAGCAGACAATTCCAATCCCAATAATCCAATTAATCTTCTTTTTACCACAGCAATTGTATCTTCATGAAAACTAACTCCTTCAATTTTAACTTCTTTTAAGATCATAGAGATCCAATTCTCCTTAAATTTCTTGTAATAAGCAAACAATGCTTGTCTTTGTGGATCAGAAAAATAAACTGCTCCTTCAAAATGTTCTGGTTTTAATAAATTGACATTTATTTTCAAACTTCTGGTCCCAGGAAGAGGATTAACACTATAGTATGTTACTTTTTCTCGATGAGGATGGTCTTTCAATCCCAATTCACTCCGACCATAATATTCATCATGAGGATCTAAAACCAACATTCCACAAAAATCTTTATTCAAAACATCCCATAAAATACAAGAAACCAGATTGCTTTTTCCTTTACCTGTACTAGCAGGAATTAAAACATGTTCACTAAAAACTTTTTCTCCTGGAAGAAAAATGTCAACATCTAAAACAGCACTACCACTTCTTAAGTTACCTAAATAAAAAGGATTTCTTGGTTTAGTAATAAATGATAAGTCTTCTTTAACAATTTCTCTGGCTTTAGTAAAAAATGCAGGTAGTTCTTTACATATTTTGCTTTGACCTTCTTTCACCACTAGAACTGGTTTTAAAAAAGCCAATTGGTAATTTCTTAATTCTTTTTCCATGATTTCAAAATTACCTTCTACTAAATTCATTCCCGAAACCAATTCTAAGATTTGTGGACTAATTTGAGAACCATATTTAAGTTCATAAACCTGTAGAATAAATTTTTGCCGAACATCATCCAGTACAACTAGTTCACCCAATTCTAATTTCTCATTGGCTTTAATACGAACAACAATCTTACTAATATCTCCAGATACAACTTGGGCTTTTGTCTTCATTTTGCAGCTTGTTTTTTCTCCAATTTTTGGAAGAATTTAAATTTCTTTTCTGGAACTCTTTTTTCCAAATCTCTCATAAAAAGAAACATTTTGGCCATAACTTCATTTACTTGTTCATATAAATTGACAAATTCAGTTTGGGTAATATAACCCAGGTCTTTTGATAAATTTAACAAAACTTCAACTTCTTTGGCAGATCCAAAGCCATAAGTTAAAAATTGTAAGAATTCCCTATTACTTCTTCTTGAAGACCCCTCCGCAATATTTAGTGGAATTGAGACTACTGCCCGTCTTAATTGTTGACTAATATTTTTGTGTTCAAATTCTGGAAACTTTTCTGTAGTCTTATATACTTTAAGTGTAAAATTATAACTTAAATTATATATTTGCAAGTCTTTGTAATTACGCGCCATATGGTTTGGCTAAGATTAAATAATATAAAGATTTCTATCTTCGAGAGATTGTTTTTTTATCTCGAATAAATGGCCTAGCTGTCGCTAATTTATAATTCATTGAAGAAGAAAAAATAAAAATGAACCATACATAAATTAGCAAAATGTGAACGTTAGTAACCGCATGCTGAATGGGTCGTTGCCTTCCCACTTACACATCGGTTCTATCAAACAACTGTTCTTGTTGTGTTCGAAGGAGTCTCTTTTCAAGGTACGCTTCGTGCTTAGATGCTTTCAGCACTTATCGCTTAAGGCGTAGCTGCCCAGCATACCTTATCAGATAACTGGTCGACCAGAGGCCTCGAAACGCCAGTTCCTCTCGTACTATGGCTTCCTTCCTTTCAGACTCCCAACATTTCCAGTAGATATCAAACAAACTGCCTCACAGCGTTCTGAACCCAGCTCA
>CAYSWQ010000065.1:0-2791 GCA_964434885.1 uncultured Methanosarcinales archaeon
TCTTCTCCGACGTGAAAACTAGTTACTCCATTCTTAACCCATTCAATCACTTCTTTTGGATATTTGAGAATGTCTGGTCTTTTTCCAAAACCATCACCATAACGAACACCAACTTCTTTATCTAAAGAATGTTCTACCATGGCATCTTGGATATCTTTTCTTTTGTAGTATCTTAAGAGGGCCCCTTTATCCATAGTTATTGAGAAGTGTTGAAGTATTTAATGTTTTTTATTTTCGATAAGCATGAAGATAATATGGGGCGCTGATTTCCCAGCCAATAGGGACTTTCTTTGTTTCTAGAAAAGTTAAGCCAGCGAATTCTTTTGGTGTTGATTCAGAATCATAAATAAGTAGAGTTGTTCCTGAATGAGATTGTTGATTAATTTTAGCAGCTAATTTTTCATGGTTGTTAATATAATTAAAAAAAGTAGAAATGTCTTGGAATTTTAAATTTTGTTTTTGATAAGTTTCATCTAACATAAAATTACCATAAGATAGTATTGCAGGTACTTTAAATGATTTGTTTTTATGTAATTGATATAAATGAGATTCTGCTTTCTTGTAAACTTCAGGATCACTTTCTATTCCTAAAGAAGGAATATTATGTTGATTGGCTGTTAAAGCAACTATTCTTCCATCTCCACAACCAGCATCACAGAACCATTTGTTTGGATTAATAATTCTTTTTTTAAGGAAATAAGTTAAACCTTGATTAATTAATTCTAAATTAGAAGTTATAAAAGCTCCATGGATGGTTGGTTTGGGTGTTGGTCTGCCAAAAATTTTTTCTAATTCCATTTTAATAAAAAATTACTTCGAGTTTTTAACTATAAATATAATACTCATTGTATTTAAGATAAAAAAAATAAAAAAAGATATATAGCTTTCGCTATGTTAATACCATTCGAATAAGCATAAGAATTAAAAATTCTACTCTATTCTAAAGATACTTTAACTGCTTTTGGTCCTCGATCGCCTTCTTCAACTTCGAAAGTAACGTTGTCCCCTTCGTTCAATTTAACGCCTTCTCCTAAGTCGCTAATGTGAACAAAGTAATCTTGTCCGTCTTCAGCTGTGATAAAGCCGAATCCTTTTCTTTCGTTGAAAAATTTTACGGTTCCATTCATGTTTTAAACCTCAGTAGTTGATTTAACTGATTCTTTTATAAGTGTTTCGTTAAATATAAACCAAAAAGGTTAAATAATTGTTTTGTTTAATGTGTTATATGAAAGAGTGTATATTCTGTAAGATTGTAAAAGAGGAAATTCCTAGTTACAAATTATTTGATAATGAATCTTTTTTTGTCTTTTTAGATATTAGACCATTGAATAAAGGACATTGTTTAGTAATACCTAAAAAACATTATCGTTGGGTGTGGGATGTAGAAGAAGAATATTCTAAAGTAGTTAATATTATGGCTAATGTTTTGAAGAAAGCATTTGAGATTGATTATGTGCAGTCTGTAGTGATGGGAGATGAAGTGCCACATGCCCATATTCATTTGATTCCTAGATTTGAAAATGATGGACATCCAGGGTTGGTTAGTTTAAGTAATGTAAAAGAAATTAATGAAGAAGAAATGCAAGAAATTAGCGAGAAGATTAAGAGTTATCTTTAAGATGTTTCTCAATTGATTTTCTAGTATATGGATCAATACTTAAGTTTAATGCTTCTTCTGGAGAAACCCAAACATGGCTTTGTCCTTCTGAATTTAAGATGACTTCTTCTGAATCAGTTTTACAAGTAAAATTGAAGAAGATGAAATGTTTTTTCTTAGCGCAGGATTGATCATAAATAAATTCATGAAAGATTAATAATTTTCGATCAAAAACATCTAAGTTAGTTTCTTCTTTTATTTCTCTTTTTAAAGCAGTTTTCATATCTTCTCCTAATTCGATATGTCCGCCAGGAATAACATATTGGTTATTCCACTTATGAGATTTCATGAGAAATAGTTTACCTTCTTTGTTAAATATTAAACCACTTGCAATTGGTTCAGGAAATTGTTGTTCTGTCATTTTTATTTAAAATTAAATGAGTTTTAAATAATTTGCTTAGGATTATTGTGAAGCTTTAATTAATTTCTTTTGACAATCTTTGTATGGGAAGATGTTATGTGGTTTATCAAAAGCAAAAACTTGCAAGTGGGGAAATTTTTTAGAAGCCAAATTAGCTCTCTTTAGTTCTTCTGAGAAAGACCAAACTCGATCTCTAGCCGTAAGTATCATGGTGATATCTGAAGTGTTTGTGTTGGCATTTTCTAAAATATCAGCTGAGTCAACATCCAAAAGATTTTGAACTGATTTAGTACTCATCCAAGTTCCTAATCCATAATGTGAATTGTGGGCCAAATCTTCATCAACGTGCATTTTAGCTGAGGACAAAGGAGATAATGGTGAAGGGACAGGGAGGTTTTGTAACTTGTTAAACAAAAATTCCCAAGGTATTCCCAGAAAATTTGGATTGGGTAAATGATCAAAAACATCTCTGGCTGAAGTAAAAGGAGCGATCATAATATGTTTACCAGGTCCCTGGACTTGACCTTCATCTCCTTTAGCTAAGTCAATCATTTGGGCTAAAGTAGATAAGCTATGGGTGTAAACAGTGTAGTCCTGAACTCCTAGAATTTTAGTCATGAATTCATTACCAACAGCATATTGTTTTATTGCATCGGCTAAAGAATTTCTTCTCCACTCGTGTTCTGGGTGAGAGAAGCTAACTCCTGGATTGTATGGAACAGCAATTCTACCTTGTAACTCTCTAGCAATTTCACACATTGAATTAGATAAGT
>CAYSWQ010000066.1:0-2174 GCA_964434885.1 uncultured Methanosarcinales archaeon
CTCTTCCGGTAAAGTCATTAGTTTTGCTAAATTAGGATTATTATTTATCATTACTTCTTCTAAGATGTCAATTGTTGAGAGATCTGTTTTAATAATTCCTAATTTTTCTAAAGAAGCGATGTCTAATGCTTTCCTCATAACTTTTTCTACTTTTTCATAGTTTCCTGTTGGTAATTCTTTAAAGATGTTAAGATATTGGCTTGTTTCTTCGGGATTGTCAATGTTTAGAAAACTGAACTGTTTACCTAATAAACGTGCTGCAGCGCCGTGAATATATCCATCTTCATAGAGGTTCATAATTTGTGTATTCAATATTGGACTTGTTTCGATGGCAAAATCTATCTGTCCCGCAATATTAGTAAAAGTACGAATGCCTCCTGTTCCTCGTGTATTACTAATCAGTTCTCTTACAAAGTAATTCTTATCAATTTCTTCAGGCAGATATTTAAGGTATCTTTGATATGTGCTTCCAGTACTGCCAGCCCCGATTATATTTTCTCCGCTACTTAAAGCAGTCAAAAGTAAATCTGCCATTTCTGGATCCTTTACATTTAAACCAGGAAATCTTTTTTGTATGAATTCTAAGTCTTTTTGGTATTTTTCTAATTTATTTTTATTAATTGCAGAACCGAATTTGGTGAAGTAATAGTTTTTGACAACTTCTTCATCAAAAAAGGCAATACTTTCTCCGTTAATACTAACCTGTTTACCTAAAGGAGAAATTCTTATTGCTCTTTCTTCACCACTTGCTGTGTCGTAATCATAAATTACTTGCGTTTTTAATAACTTTGTACCACTTGGAGGGAAGATATCTGCTTTTCCTTTTCTAAAAAAAATATCAACATCTATATTGTTTCCAATATTATTTTTGTTAAGCTCGCCATAATAAACTTGCCCTGCTCCATCTATTTTGTCAACAATTAAACTGGGAATGGTTTGATAAGTATGTACACTAATTTCATTATCCTCTTTAATTTTTATTCTCACCGAATTTCTTTTATCAATCGCAAGACAACTTCCAGTTATGGCATCACAAACACTTCTAGACTCTGCTTCCGGAAAGTATTCAGTATCTCTTGAAACTTTAATAGTTGCTAATGTTCCAAAAGGTCTAAGTTCGTTTATTCTGGTGTTCATACTTAAAGACCAAGTTTTTGTCTCTGGGTTATATGTGGCTCCACCAGTATCAATAATCTCTCTTTTTACAACAACTATTTGGATATCTTCACCATCCTCATTTTTGGTGCTTATGATTTCGGCATGTTTAATGTGCTCTCCAATATATTTTAATTTGGCTTTCCCTCCTTCTTGAGGGATTAAATCTACTATTAGTCCACCAAGTTTAGTGTATGCACAAGAATTTCCAACACAAACATTTTTTGAATAAATTGAATCCCCAGCATGAATATCTGTGCCTTTAACAAAAGAAACTTTTTCTCCGGGTGCTCCCCACATAATATCTGCTTGTTCCAATGCTTCTAGGTCTTTCCCACTAAAAACTTTACCATCTCGTAATTGAATTTCGTCCCGAACATTAATTTTTTGTGGAATTCCATTTTCATCTAACCACAAAAAAACTTCGAATTTTTCTTTCTTTTCTGCCTTTATTATTCCAGAATATTTTCCAGTGACTTTAACTGCGGTATCTTTCTGAGCAGTTATCGCCAAAGAAGAATCTGTTTCTTTGTTAACCTCAATGTTTCCTTTTTCTATTAACAATTCTCCTGATTTAATGCTAACTGTTCCAGAAATCTTTGCTCCTTGATGCGTATAACCATTAATCTCCGTACTTTCTGCAAGGGTAATCTTATCGTCTGTGATTATTATTCTTCCTCCTTTAAATGTTGCTCCTTCGTATTTAAAGTTTCCATTAGTAATTGTTACAACCTCTCCAGAAACAGCTACGGCACCTAGTCCTGCTGTTTCAACATCAATTCCATAATTGTCTTTTAACAGATTTGAGATTTTTGTTGCTGTGATAGCTTCAATGATTGCAAAAATACCAGTGGCACATTTGCATGGAGGAGAAATTACAGTAGGTGCATTTGATGAATCTATTAGACATTCAATAACTAAAATGAGTCAACTGCACTTTACAGCCGCTAGAGAATATAGGGATAGAGTTATTCAGTTGGGCGAGCAGCCAAACAGAGTTTTTAATGTTGGTGGTTTGG